>CALLFA010000111.1 GCA_937997635.1 uncultured Saprospiraceae bacterium
CCACAGTTATCTGTCGCCATCATAGATGCTTCTACATGCGCTTGAAAATTGATCACTGCTGCATCACAATTGCCGGTATTTACAAATTCAATTATAGGGTCTCCTGTACAGCTCACCATAGGATCTTCAGTATCGGGTGAATCACAACAAGCTCCATCCATTGTACTGCAAAAATCTTCCCATGGCGCATCAAACATATTACCAATACTGATAAATACATTTCTATTAAATGAAGGGTTGAGTTGGGTACAAAGTGATACCAAAGAATTATCATAGCAACCAGAAAGCTGATTATTTTGCAACCATAAAATATTGAGATCTGTGAAGCTTGCTAAATAAGCTGGCATAGGTCCCGTGAGTGAATTGTTTTGCAATTGAAGATTTACCAGATTTGTCAATGCACTTAAATCTGGAATGGGTCCACTAAAATTATTTGTATTGGGATTGCCACCCAAATCTAAAATAATGAGTGACGTAAATCCTCCTATGCACGGAGGGATAGCACCTGTAAACAAATTATTTCCCAACCTCAACCGTTCTAATTGCGTAAGATTACAGATCGTAGAAGGTAATGGACCTGAAAATTCGTTAAACCCAGTATTACCTCCTAAACTCAGTTCGGTAAGATTTGTCAACAAACCAAGCTCTGGTGGCAAAACACCAAAAAATTCATTATTCGATAGATCTAAAAGTTCAAGATTAGTCAATTGTCCAATTTCAGGAGGGAGACTACCTGTTAACTCATTGAATCCATTGTTTGTCCCAAATTCTATACGAACCAAACTGACCAAATCCCAAAATGGTAATGGTATAGCACCTTCGAGTTGATTGCTTCTCAGATTAATCTCTTCGATACGACACATCAATCCAAGTTCTGGAGGCAACACGCCTGTCAGGTTATTTGACCTTAAAAATATTCTTTTTAAAATACCGTCGTTGTCCACAGATATTCCAACCCAATCATTAATATTTGTACCCAAAGGCATATTGGGATTAGCAAGGAAAAACGCAGCATTAGGCCAACCTGTATTATTGCTCCAATTATCGCCATCAGTGCTTAAATATAAAGCTCGGAGTGCACGATAATCATTTTCTTGACACAGAGTTAAGGATTGAGAGGAAATGAATATAGGTTGTACAGCAAGGATAACAAGAATACAATAAGCAGATATCTTACAATGCATTGATCTAAGTTTTGAAATAATTAAAATACCGAAACTTATTTCAACCCAAAGATTGTCTAAATACTGTCCTTAATATACAAATCATATTTGACGATAAGCACAAATACATGAATATATTTTAAGTTTTGTGTTAAAAGAGTGAAGGTTGTAACTTTGTAAAATGACTCTTCCTTTTGGCTTGAGTTGGTCAACACCGACTTGGACTTAATTACAGGTAGATAAAATATATTGTGAAATGGTAAACGTAAAAGATTTATGGATTGGGGATCGCTTATTTGTTTCTTCCAAAAAGAAGGTTGGTTCATTTGAAGGCACTGGAGCGAAGGGGTTGGCTTTTGTCAAAATTGAAGGTAAAATGCATTTGATAAATCCGACTGATCTAGAAATCTATGAAGAGAAGGAAGAAGAGCCGGAATTGGTAATTGAAGAAGAAGAAAAAACAAATCCATATACAGAGTTCAGTTCTGAACTAGACTTACATATGGAAGTCTTGAATCCAGATATGGTAGAAACAAATCCATTACATATACTTCAATACCAAGTCAAGCAGGTCGAAATATTTTTGGAATCTGCTATTCAAAGACGAAGGAATACGGTGAAAATCATACACGGCAAAGGAAAAGGTCAGTTAAAAGAAGAAGTTCATCATGTCTTAAAAGGGATAGAAGAAATTGCTCATTTTTATGTCATCAATGATGGCGGCGCAACTGAAGTTTACATTAGATCATAAAAGAAAAAGAGGTGATGCTCTGAAACCTCATCCCGTAGGAAATAAAAAGTCAATGAAGACTTTATAACTTTTGTAATCTAAGAGATAAACATAGTAATCTAAATACAAATAGTGTAAATTCCCTCTTTCTTAAATGTCATTTAATTTAACTACTATTCAGTTATATTCGTCCATTAATCAAATAAACAACCATGTCTTTTGACTTTCATTCACAATTAGTTGATAAATACGAAGAATTAAAATACAGCCTATTAAAAGCACAGACCTTTAGTCAAGAGCACTATGGCTTTCCTCCGATTTATTATAAAATAATGGAGACCGATGACATACGTGTAGGTGCATATAAAAAAGCCTTTCAACACTATAATTTCAAAGACAAAATAGTTTGTGAAGCCGGGGTAGGCACACTGGCACTTACTCAACATTTTCTTGATGATGTCAAAAAAGCTTATTTGATTGAAAACAATCCAGACCTAAAAGAATTTATTCAACAGAAAATAAAAGAAAAAGGATGGGAGGATAAAGTTGTCTTATTATTTGGCGATGCAATGTCACTAGAATTGCCAGAAAAAGTAGATTACATTGTTGGTGAATTAATGAGTATATACTGTGGCAATGAATATCAAGTACAGATTTTCAAACACCTTAGACAATTTTTAAAGCCAGAAGGAAAATTATTACCTGAGCGCATTGTGAATGTCGGTCAATTGTCCTATGCAGAATTTGACCAGTACAAACATTATCCAATCAACTTTACCAGACATCTGCCAGAACAACTGTCCATGCAACAGGAAATCAATACCATCGACTTATATGCTGAAGATGAATTGCGCATTCAAAAAAAGATACAAGTTAATCCAATTATGTCTGGTATAGTAAATGCTATTTATATGCATTCCTTTGTACAGGTAGCAGAAGGATGCAATTTTACAGGAACAGACAGTTTGATGCCACCAACGGTATGCAAACTCGAAAAAGAAGTTGAGGTTAAGCAAGGCCATTCGGTCACGCTTCATGTTGATTTTGGGTATGGAACTAGTTTGGATGAGGCTAGGTTTTGGATTGGTTCTTAGTGGCTATGATCATCTCAATGGCGAGGGACATTGTCCACCGTTATTGATGAAACCCCGTTGGGCCCGTTGGGGTATTGATAACTTATACGAGCTAAAAACTAATTAGTATATAAGTCACTCTTTTACATATAATGAAACGCGAGGGGCCTAGTTGTTAAACGCCAACCTGATCCTTTCCGATGACGATATCGAAACCGATGATATCGCGCCACGCTTCCTTTTCAGGGTCATCTACGTAGAATGGTGTGACGTAATGCCATAAGTCATTGCCATAATGTTTTTCTTCTCCCGTATCGGCTTGAAATAAAAATTCGCCTGGTTGCAATTCTCTTTCAAAGAGAGTTACCATTGAGCCGTCAGCTAACTTTTCTAAAACCTGGCTTTTGGCACCAGTAATGTTTTTACGATTTATCACACAAGCAGATACGATAAAATCAGCGCCATCTTCATGAGCACCTTCCGGTGAATTGTTTCCTGGAACGTGTTGTCTGGCTTTTACACTCATGAAGTGAGCGGTTATTTCCATTTGTTTAATGTCAACATGAGGAGTCACCTGTTGTGCATATTTCGCCATTTCAGTCATGAAAGAAAAGAACAGATCATTATCAACAACTTCGTCTTTAGTCTGCGTAAAGATTCTGGGCAATGACCTGAAGTCTTCTTGGTCAACGTCCTGAGTAAAGGCTTTAGGCTTAATTCGATTAAGGGATGTCTCAGAACCTAAGGTTAATTCAAAAGAGCATACTGATCGACGACGCCATGGCTTGATTTCTAAACATTGTTTTATTAATGACTCATCTGTTGTCACAGACGATAAATAACTTTTTTGATCTTGTTCATGATTGGAATAATATGTACTGAATAACTCCATTGATATATCTAAGGAATGTTTTTTTAATAATTCATACTGCTTTCGTTTGACGTCGTAATAGTCCCAGTCCATTGATTCAAAAGAATTTGAGAACTGGTTGATGAACGCTTCTGAATCTATTTGGAGATGTTCAAGATTAGCACATAAAATAGGTGAGTAGACAGGTACTTGTCTTTTGAGAGAAATCTCTTTTTCGGTAATAGGTAACATCCTTAAAGATGAGGAATTTTAAGTAAAAAAACACAGCACCTGCAGACAAGGTTTAGCAGCTTGAGCTTAACAACAGTTTAAGTGATTTCTCCACCGCAACTGCTCCCCGCTCCTGCTGTACAACCATAACAATGTTGATTGAGCACGATTGATCTTTTAGCAAGTGCATCGAAATCGAAATTGTCGATATGATTGTGAGGTGAGGCAACTTTGAGATCTAACATTTGATTAAAATCACAATCATAAACATAACCATCCCAACTAACAGATAGTGTATTGCGACACATTAAGCCGTCTACGGTCATTGGATTATATGCATCTACAAGAGATTGCATGTAGCTTTCATAATTACCAGACTGTAATAAATAGTCTAAGAATCGACTAATCGGTAAATTGGTAATCGCATAGAGATTATTGAAATCAATGTCATACCGTGTCTTTAATTGACGTTTGAATTCGCTTTGCAATTGCTCTTGTGAGCTTGGTAAAAATGCACCTGAAGGGTTATAGACAAGATCTAATATCAAACCAGTGCCTTCTTTACCGTAACCAACTTCATTTAATTTTTTAAGGGCAGCAATGGAATCTTCAAAAACGCCATCACCACGCTGATTGTCTGTTCTGCTTTTGGTAAAATAAGGCAAAGACGAAACCACTTGCACATTATTCTTTTTAAAGAATTCCGGCAGATCATGGTACTTTTTATTCGCCATGATGATGGTAAGGTTACATCTGTCAATGACTTGGACACCATGTTGTGCACATTGCTCGACAAACCATTTGAAGTGAGCATTCATCTCTGGAGCACCACCAGTAATGTCGACAGTAGGAATTTTATATTTTAAAATAATCTCAAGACACTTCTCAAGATTTTCTCTTGACATATTCTCTTCTTTCTTGTCAGGACCAGCGTCCACATGACAGTGCGCACAGGTTTGATTGCAAAGCTTTCCAATATTAATTTGAAAAATCTGGAGTGGTAAAGGAGTAAGAGTCTGATGTCCCAGATCCTTTATTTTCTGAGCAAAGCTATCAAACTTCTTATCCGTCATTTCCTTACCATTCAGCACATTCAATTGAAAAAATGAATCTGCTAATTGGTCAGCCCTAGCCGACAGTGATTTACTTTTTTGTTTGACTCCCATAATTTACATTGTCATGTCTTTCACGTGGTTCATCATTTGTACACTATTAACCAAACTTGCACCAGATCTGATAGCTGCTGCCACGTGCACAGCTTCCATCATCTGTTCTTCATCTGCACCTTTTTCCATGCATCCCCTGGAATAAGCATCAACGCAATACGGACATTGGACAGTATGCGCAACCGCTAATGCGATCAAGGCTTTTTCTCTCTCTGTCAAGGCACCTTCTTTAAATACAGTTCCGTAATAGTCGAAAAATTTCTCGCCCATTTCCTTTTGGAATTCTGTGATCTTCCCAAATTTCTTCAGGTTTTCTGGATCGAAATAGTTAGTTACTGGCAAAATATTAAAGGTTTAGAAGCACAAAACTATTTAATAGAATCATACCATGTGTTATACAATACGAATTTGTAAGAAAAGTGACATTTGATATTACTTCTCAAATAAATGCGCTTGTTGTGTAGATGTTAATGAACGTCACAAAGTTAACACATTTTAGATAGATTGATTGACAAGAAGTGATGACTTGCTATCCATTGGCCAGCCTCTTGTATAGACCTTTACTTCAGTCCTAACAAAACCATATTGGTCTGTATTCCGTCTCCTATACCTTTAGATTTAATCGCTTTTGTCGATGCAAGAATGGTTTTTATCGAAATCAAACTATATACCTAAGATTATTATGTATATTAGTTAAATGAATTCCAAACTATTCAGAGGGAGTCTTGACACTATAGTACTCAAACTATTGAGAGACAAAGGAAAGATGTACGGTTATCAGATAGCCAAAGAAGTTAAGCACATATCAGAGGGCCGCTTTCACATCACTGAAGGCTCATTGTATCCTGCATTACATAAGCTTGAACGAAAAGGCTACTTAGATACAGAATTCGAGCGTGTTGATAACCGCACGCGAAAATACTACAGACTTTCTCCCAAAGGTAAAACAGCTGTAAAAGAAGAAATAAAAGAGATGAAGTCATTCTTAACTGGCTTATCACTAATCGTCAATCCAGAAAAATAAATATATGCATTCTCAAGAAACACTATTAAGAGATATAAACCATATCGTAACAAGTCTCGACATTGATCACAGAGACCTCACTGAAGAAACCAAAGATCATCTGCTCTGCCTAGTGGAAGATAAGATGGAGTTGGATGGTTATACCAATCATAAAGAAGTGCTACAGTCATCTAGGTATGAGATCATGGATCTTGTGCAACATGCAAAGCGAACCATTGAACAGCACAAACGAACAGACATGTTAAACATGATGATTAATTCTGTGAAAGGTGATTCCTTTATGATATGCATGAGCTTCGCTGCAATTATTTTTGTCATGTATTTGAATATGGGATTTCGTTGGGCTCCTGATATTCCAGCAGCCGCATTAGTATCAGGTCTTCTATTCCTCATTACAAGAATTCGAATCAGAAACCGTCGTAAATCACCTTCAAATAGTTATGCTAACCAAGTTATTCGACGCTATTCTATTTTTCCTTTTGTTGCTAATCTTGGCTTATTGACCTTTGTTCTTATGATCACTAAATCCATGTACTATCGGTTAGACAGTTGGAGCTTAGAATTTCTTACCTCAATACCTTTGGCGATTTCTGCCATCTTTGGAGGCATCTTTTTAAAAGTACTGCTTGATTCGTATTACCACATTCCAAAAATGGTGAAAGATCAGAATAAGCTGGACAAAGCGCTTCAAGAGATTGGGTATGCTTAAGTATGAGGTGATTAATAATAATGGTTATTAGATAGTCCCATAGGGACTAAATATTGGTTGTCATTACATACATAAAAATCAGTGTGCCGTAGGTACAAAATGTGTTCTTACAGCATAGTCGTGTACCCACATTCCGTACCTAATGGCACGGCAATTTCATTCAATTATTTATACTACCCACATATCGTACCTACGGGACAATTCTCATCCCACTTTGCGCACTCAGGTAAGGTCTAAGCCAGAGACAATGATAAGTGAGCCAAAGGTTTTTAACCTTTTGGCGTCTTCAAATACAATTCACAAACATGTAGGACGACAACTCAGGAAAAGGTCTAAGCCAAACACTATGATTAGTGAGCCAAAGGTTTTTTAACCTCTTGGCGTCTTCAAATACAATTCACAAACATATAGGACGACAACTCAGGAAAAGGTCTAAGCCAAACACTATGATAAGTGAGCTAAAGGTTTTTAACCTCTTGACGTCTTCAAATACAATTTACAAACATGTAGGACGACAACTCAGGTAAAGGTCTAAGCCAAACACTATGATTAGTGAGCCAAAGGTTTTTAAATAAAAAAAACCACTATTCAGAGAATGTGGTTTTTAAACGAGTGTATCGGTTTTAGGATTTAGTATAGTTAAAGGCGTGTTTCTTTAGCTGTTTCTTTCTGTGTATTAATTTCAATTTGTGTTTGTGTAATGTGTCTCGACTTTGAGACAAATACTGAGATTGCAAGAATTAATGTACCAATTATCATAGTTGACTATCCAAACATTTGAGATAGAACAAAAAAGACACCCAGTGCAAATATGCTAAACACTTGGACTGTACAAATAATTTTTTCGGTATTGAGGTTTAATGACTTTATCATTTTTAGAACTTTTAAGTACGGTAAAAATAGTTTTCAAAAATGACGCTCACTGTCTTTGATATGCATGACAAATATACTACAGAAATGTAATTCGTGTCAAGTGCAAGTATTGGATTACAACAAATAAACGACAACATCCTACAAAAACACTACAGTTTTTCAATATTTAGATTAATATAAACAATTGATTATCAGCGATATACAATCAAAAATTAACAGCGGTTAATAAATACAATAAAAGATGAATGAAATGTGATCGTATAACTGTACTCTACATTTTTACTACATGATGGACTACTCCTCAACAATAGATGCGCTTTCAGTCTTCGCAAATTTACTATCATCAAATTTGGTTTGACTGAGAGTGACATTTGCAAAATGCTGAGTATTCCTTAATTCTGTTGGTTTGTTTTCTTCAGTGTTATACCACGACAATGAATTAGGCAACTTTAGGCCATCAATTGTCTGCCAATCGTTGTACTGAATCCAGCTGATCTTCTTTGATTTTTCTTTTGAAAAGTAAGTGACAGTATAACCTAACCATTCCATTTGGCCAGTATCCGCATTGTAATGAAGAAAATATTCATCATCTGGACTAATGCCAACCTCTGGTTCATAAGAGATTTTTACACCTGGATATGATTTTCCATCAAACTCCAAAGGGGCAATGTTCTCATACACAATACCTTCATCAGCAACAACAAATGGCATTGCATAAAAGTAAAAGATGAGGTTTTTATAAAAGACTGGATTGCCTTTATATGTCGTATCTGCTTCCAACCAAAAATTTAAGCCATCGTATCCCATGGTAAAGTTTGGCCCTTCTATTCTTTCTCGCCGATCTTGAAGATCAATCCATTGGTTTTCATCTCCAGTATCTTTTTTCATTGAATAAGACATCGCCTTTTGCTTACTCCAAAGATCGAGTCCGCCATGATGCGCAAATATTTTATCCATGGCATCTGGGTAATCAATAGCCATTTCTTTCTTAACCGCTTGCACAGCGGTTTGAGTGGTATTTTCTGATTTACAAGCCACAAGTGTAAGCAAAATCGCAAATACACTTAATCGTACCATTGACGTCATAGATTTCAATTTAAATAAACACTTAAATGTACAAAACATCTGTTAGCCCAGAAAGGGCGCAAAGCATATTGCCAATGGCAACGCATTTGGTATGTGTCATAATTGTACCACAGCCTGAAGGAAATCAATAGCCTGAAATACCCCAAAGAGGTATCATCAACAGTGGGGGACATCGTCCCTCGCTGATGTAATGTTTCGACGAGGAGTCCCAACGGGACGACCTTGTTTATTTGCAAATTGTCTAAACTCGTCCCGTTGGGACTCCTAAACACAACATCACTAGGATGGGGCGATGCCCCATCCTAGTGATGTAACCCCTTTGGGGTATTTGTTTTTTATCGATCAATTGTAATTTTAGTATTATGAATGACATTGGTTGTTTTTGCTTACGCCCTTTCAGGGCTTATGTTATACAATAGTTCTTTTACTAAGGGTTTTACCCTTGGCTATAGTCTAGCGCCCTTTCAGGGCTTTGTACAAAAATTGAAATTTCCAGTCAGTAAACTTAATAAGACTTAGACATGTTCTCATCCACAAGGATAGTAAAATCCGCGATTCCTAGATTCTTCTCTTCTACAACATCAAGTTGGCTTTGCTCTCTAGATGCAATTGTCAAAATTTTTAATTCTGGAGCATATTTATTTAAATACCAGACGATACCCTCGAAATTTTCAGAATGATAACTGCCGTTGATGTGTAACATTAACTCACTTGAGTCTACTGCTGTAGAAATAAAGTGAGCCATAGTCGCATCTTTTATAGCTTGTGCTTTAGGCAAATTTTCATTGACATGAGAAGGATCATCAAATAAGGAAAAAATATTCTTGTAGCCTGGTAAGTGTTCATCATATTCTATAGGCAACTTTGGCAACCAAGCTTTTTCATCTTCTGTCAGAGTTTCTAAAGCTTCAAATCCGTCTGTATAAATAGCAGCTGCATATCTCCGAGGAACATTCGTACCAACAACAGGAATTGATTCCTCGATGGCATAATCAACTAATGGCTTATAATCTGTCTCATAATTGTTCCATAATCTTGCCACACTATCCAACTGTTCATGAGACAATTCACCATTTAGATATCTTTGCAAATGACCATGATCATCTCTTTCTATCATCTCTAAACCCAAGACAAGATTGTCCAATGAATCAAGATCCCTCAACAATTCCATTTCAAGCCAGTGACAAATCGGATTGTCGTGCATCTCTCCAAACAAAACAACATCGACATTCTTAGCTTCTTCTAGTACTTGATTATAATTGACAAAGCTGCTATCGACTGCTACAATTTGGTAGGCAGGTTTATGCTGAGCTATTCCCAATTGTTGAAAAAACAAACTCAGAAAAATTATACATGGATACTTCATCATGAAAATATAGTCATTCCAATCAAGATGACTTTACTATGGAAGCATAATGTTACTGCTGCCCTACCTGAGTGCAAAGACAATAAAAGTTCTTGGTTTTTAATTACCACTTATCTAACTGAACGTTTAATCTTTTCTTTGGAAACCTTAAATGATACTGTTTCTTGTTGCCCATTTAGGATCTCAACTCTATAATTCAGTGAATTGTCAAATACCTTTGGAATAAAAAAATTGGTATTGGGTCTCACCGTATATATAATTTCATCGGTATCATCATTGATGACTTGAACGACAGACTCTTTATTGAGTTCATATTGTCCAATATAACCTGTAATTTTTTTTCCATAATTATCCAATTTATGAATGCGCACTGGCCAATCATCAAATGGCTGACCGGTCTTACCTTCCCAGCGTGGCCAAACAGTCAGTTCTATTTCATTAGCTTCCATTTCATAGGTGATAATGGAATACCCAGGTGCTTTATCGTATATGAATGACGGTTCTCGATCTATGTCATGTGGATTAGCGATCCCTTTTACTGTTATTTTATTCCCAAAGCCGTCTTCATAATCACCTGAATATCGCTTGCCAGTTGTATTGGTGGAGGACCTTTCGGCTGGAAACCACCTTCTCGGCCACAAATTAGCTACCGCTGGTGTTGCCAACCAAAAACCAGCATCACCGAATTCGTCAATGCCGTATTGACCTGTAGAACCCAAATGTTGGTCACCAGTCAGATGTAGTGCAAATGATTTCCGCATAATACGAAGAGCGTCATCTCTCTTGTTTTGAGGCCAAGCATTCGAATCGAAGTCAGCTACAGGTCTGTCGTCATCTGGGTATTCTCCTTTTCGATACCGTGGCAAGCCAGGTACATATTTATCGTGCCAAATATCTGCAGGTAATGTTGCCATATTACAAAATGGCGATTGCGAAATGACCGTTTTAAAAACAACACCTTCCGCCCAGTCAGCTGACCAATCCGATAAAAAATGCTCTTGCCGTTTCCCCAATAGTTCGGCAGATGGATGGAAAGCTTCTGTTTTAGGATCCCAACTGGTGTTTTGTGGCCATCCATTTTCAATCTCAGCATCGGGAAACAATTGTTTTGGTGCAGATTTCCACATGCGATCAGCCAATACTGCAAAAGATACACCACGATAATTAAGGTTTGTATGATAGACAGAGATGCCTTGTTCGATGGGTTTACGATCTGTTGATTTTGGCAAATATCCAGTTTGTGTTCGATGTACCATATTGACAAAATCAGGTGGTTCTTTATATCCTCCGCTGTCTTGAGCATCATAACCATATCCGCCAGACACGTCTGCTGCTTTGCCACCATTGCCCCATAAATTGCCATGGAAGACATCATGATCGTCTGGAATAATTACTGATGGCGTATGTCTCAGCAATTCGCCAAAACTCCAACCAAACACATACCACTTGCGCAAATAATCGAGCTTGCTGTTTCGCTCCACGCGATACTCCCCTACTCGCTCATACAATTGGTCCCCATGAAAACTGATAAAGTCTGGATGATGAGAAGCCACATTATCTACCAAATCTTGGTGCGGAAATCCTCGATCATCCACACAAGACAATACTGCCTGTACTAGTTTCTTTGACGGATTATTGTGCTTGATGACACCGCCCTGTCTATACTCTTTTCCTTCAGCAGATAAATAGCGTATCTCATATTCTCGATCTCTACTCAGATCTAGATTCGGCAAATGGAAAAGTGCATTTTGGCCCTCATCATCAATGGTAGCAGTTTGGCTAAATGCACCATCAATAAATAAATCAGCTTGTCTATTGCCATTCCCAATAGGCACAAATTGGGTACTGACATTCACTTGCTGATCTGATACAGAATACTGACTCCAAAGAATAGGTCCATATGCTCGATCAGGATGTTCATCAATTCTATCTCCTTCAATAGTTAGATTTTGAAAACTAACAAAGGTGCCACCTCCGACACTTTTATTTAGTGCAGGGACGTCCTCATACGTAGGTCTAGGTAATATATAGTCAACATCGCTAGGTACACTCTGAGAAACTGTCAAAGCCACTAGTCCATTGATCCAACTTTCATGGACGACCATACTTAATGATGTCGCCTCATTGCCGTCGCTCTCTATTCCTACAGACAGCTGATAGACACCACGGTCATAAAAACCTTTTACAATGAGTGTCTCCGTATCTTTTAAATCTTCCATTTGCAATCTCTTGCTTAGTGCATAGTTGCCCAAA
Source organism: uncultured Saprospiraceae bacterium (assembly GCA_937997635.1). Taxonomy (GTDB): domain Bacteria; phylum Bacteroidota; class Bacteroidia; order Chitinophagales; family Saprospiraceae; genus CALFUK01. The sequence continues at coordinate 12,525 of CALLFA010000111.1, forward strand.
AACAACTTTCTATCAGTTGTTATTCCAGCACATATTCCTTTTCCTTTAATTGCATCATCTCTGTAGTCACCAATCTGTCCTCGCAATCCCAATTGTATGCCAGCCCATCCCACATCATCCAAGTTTTCATTCTGATTAGGCTCTTGTTCGCTGGTATCTGGCAAAAATTCTATGTCGACACTTACACGAAATGCTTCTTGAGATCTGTTTGATAATTCTTTAGTGAGAATTGCAGCATTTCGATCACCTCCAGAAACAATGTTTTGAATTTTCCCATTGTCTTGTTTCCAAGATTGTAATGGGTTCAGCCAATAGTCATTACCCGCCCATTGCCTAGAAATTTCAGGATGAGTAGACCATTGGGAAAATGGACTAGATTCTGCAACTGAAGGTACATGTGGATTTGGTATCGATGGCTGATCTGTATCTAAAGTTTTGCATTGAAAAAAAACCAATGCGAAGATTGTTAAGTAGAATTTTGACATAATGATATATAAGCTGTCTATAATTTATGAAATATACACCAAAATGAAAATAGTTTGACCATTTCTTACTTGATCTTTTATCTGTTCTCATCGTTTGAAAATACTCGCAAATACCTGCATTCACTGCGTTTTTCGTCTTGACAACAGACAAAACTTCTACGTAATAAATCAGTCAAACCAATCTCCTTTTGGTATACACAGAATTAAAAGTATTTGTTTATGAAAAAGAATTTGTGCTTTGGCATGCCATTGATAAATGAGTACAATCAGATCTAAATAGGCTCATTCTAACCTTGAATAGTCTCAATTCGGTGGCAACTAAACATGTTATATCTAAGTAGATATTAGCTTATAGTATAATATGTGGCCCAAGCTAATACAAATCAAAAAACTTTAAGTAACGCTTGAATTTTGTAAAATCTTGCCTTATTAGCGACATGTGGTCAAATTGTAGCTAACATATTATCAAAAATAGCAATATGAATGCTCTTTTTATTAATATATATTTCTATCTTTGATGCGAAGATTATGATGAAGACTTTTATCACATTACTCGTACTGATTTGTTCCATCTCTATGTATGGACAAGACCTAGCGTCGCCAGTTGCACCTAATGTGACATTATCAAAAGAACTAAATCATGAACTTTCTATCTATCCTAATCCTACAACAGACTTTTTTGGTATAAAGCATGACAGCAGTGTCAAAAAAGTGATTGTTTACAATTGGATTGGGAAGAAAATACAAAGCTTTGATCATCGAAAAGGGAATATGTATAATGTTGAAAGTCTTGATAAAGGGATTTACATCATACGTTTATTCGATGAACAAGACAATCTTGCAAAGGTCCTTCGACTACACAGAAACTAATTCTTCTTCTGTACAATTTTGCACTAAACTAATTTCGTCTTCTTAATGTTTCTTTCATATGCGTATATCTATATTTAGACGAGCACATTTTAATGCTGCTCATAGACTCCACAACCCGAATTGGTCAGACGAGAAAAATGCTGAAGTTTATGGTCTGTGTAACAATGCCAATTATCATGGACACAATTATGAACTGATTGTTCGCGTCACTGGAGAAGTTGATCAAGAATCAGGATACTTGATGGATTTGAAAGTATTGAGTGATCTGATCAAAGAACATGTCGAGAAAGTTTTCGATCATAAAAATCTAAATCTTGATATCCCCTATTTCAAAGATGTGATCCCTTCTACAGAGAACTTTTGCTATTTGATTTATACGATAATGGATGAGGCCGTTGGTCCAGATAAAGATGTACAGATTACCTTGTATGAGACACCGAGGAATTATGTGCAGTATCCTGCGAGTTAGGGTTTGTTGGGGGCGTTCGTAAACTCACTGTTGGGGCGTTCGTAAACTCACTGTTGGGGCGTTCGTAAACTCACTGTTGGGGCGTTCGTAAACTCTCTGTTGGGGCGTTCGTAAACTCTCTGTTGGGGCGTTCGTAAACTCTCTGTTGGGGCGTTCGTAAACTCTCTGTTGGGGCGTTCGTAAACTCACTTGTTAGGGCGTTCGTAAACTCACTTGTTAGGGCGTTCGTAAACTCACTTGTTAGGGCGTTCGTAAACTCACTTGTTAGGGCGTTCGTAAACTCACTTGTTAGGGCGTTCGTAAACTCACTTG
>CALLFA010000112.1 GCA_937997635.1 uncultured Saprospiraceae bacterium
TTGTTTAGACTATGCGGTTTTGTTGTAAACACTTGTATGAAATAAAACTTATTTTCGTGAACAAGCATCTTAGCCTTCACCACATTGAATCCTTCGTCATATTCGACACGAAATATAGAGTTAGGTGGCGATTCATCTAAAAAAGGTGTTTGGTAGATCAACTTACCATTGACAGAATAATTAAATTCTTCAAACGATTTTTCAAATAAGTCTTCAACGATCAATAAACTGTCGTGGTGCAAAGATCCTTCAGGATACTTTATATAATTAATCAGATAGAGAAAATTTTTAGATGTGTCTTCGGCTGGTTGGTGATAAAAGGTAGACACTTCCATGATACCTATATCCGTTTCAATTTGTTGATATTTTTCTTCAAAATGTCCCGGCTTTTGGATTCTAAACCCAGCTTCTTCATTAAGGTAAAACTCGTTTTGTGAAAACAAAGTGAAGGAACTTACAATTAAGACGAGACAGTATATATATTTGTCCATACACCATAAACGATTCTAAGTCGTTTATCGTTTTGTATTCATAGAAGAATATGGTTAACAATATGTTAGAGAAGCTCAAGTTCCTTATTATTTCTAGTTTAATATTTAGTTCTTGCTTACCCGATGCTAAGCCAAAGGTAGATGTTATGGCTGAAGACACGACCGAAGAGGAAGCCTTCTTCTCTGATTATGAAGCTCCTGACATGAAATTCGGATACATCAATACTGAAGGTCAATTGGTGATTGAAGACATTTATGATGGCGTCCGCGAGTTTTCTGAAGATCTAGCTGCAACCAATCTTAAAGGCAGATGGGGGTATATTGATCGGCTAGGACAAATAAAAATTACACATGAATTTAGATCAGCATATGCCTTCAAAAATGGTATTGCCAGAGTTCAAGATTTTAATAAAAAATACTGGTTCATAGATCGTCAAGGAAAAAAATTGAACTCTACAGGCTTTGATACCGCTTACGATTGTCTGGACGATTTAATCAGAGTTCGTACCGCTCAAGGATATAATTATATTAACCTCAATGGAGACACGTTATTGACGGACTACCTGGATGGTGCCAAAGACTTCAAGCGAGAGTTATCTATTGTACAACGCGATGGAAGGCATGGCATGCTTAATAAGAATGGTGAGCGCGTCATGGAAATGGAATTCGATAAAATTTATATCGATGACAAATATATTCGAGCAAAAAAAGATGGCAAGTATTACATTTATGACTCTTTAGGACACAAAACCGTAGATGCTGGCTTTGATAAAATGACGGAATTTCAAGGCGCATATGCAGCTGTACAAGATGGCCAACAGTGGCAACTCATCTCAGAAAACAATGAGATCATACACTCATTTGCATCCAATATAAAGCGTGTAGAACCTGCAGGTGAAAGTAGATGGCGAGTCACAACAAAACAAGGCATGTCACTGGTCGATAATCAAGGTACTTCTTTGACAGGCCAAGCGTATCAACAAATTTTTAATTTTTCTGAAGGGCTAGCTGTATTCTCAAAAAACAACCTTTGGGGGTATCTAAACACAGAAGGCAAAGAACAAATCCCTGCTAGCTTCGATCTCAATTGGGACTTCAAAGATGGAAGAGCTCGAGTTGTCACTCAAGGTGGAATTGGATTTATTGATAAAAGAGGACAAATAGTCATCAGACCCATCTTTTTTGAAGTAAAAGACTTTGAACAATCCCGAGCACGTGTACAAATTTATCGTGGCTAATGCTGAAGTATGGCATAATACACAAATCATATTTCGAGATAAGTAAAGTAAATATTCATGTGTTTTGCACTATTCCTTTTGTATGGAATTAAATATCTAATAAAGTTAATAAGTGGGCATTCCGTATCTTTGCAAATCACAAACCTTTTGTTATGAACTTCGATCTTATTGTTATTGGAAGTGGACCTGGTGGATATGTAGCAGCTATCAGAGCCTCACAACTTGGACTCAATACAGCAATTGTAGAAAAAGAATCTCTAGGAGGCATCTGTCTCAACTGGGGGTGTATTCCGACTAAAGCTCTCCTGAAGAGTGCCCAAGTATATGAATACATCAATCATGCATCAGATTATGGAATCACAATTGGGAAAGCAACAGCTGATTTTGATGCTATGATAAACAGAAGCAGAGATGTGGCTGCTGGTATGAGCAAAGGTGTTCAATTCCTCATGAAGAAAAATAAGATCACAGTGATTAATGGTCATGGTGAAGTCGGTAGAGGAAAGAAAGTCATTGTCACAGATGACAAAGGAGCCAAAACAGAGCACCAAGCCAAAAACATCATCCTCGCTACAGGTGCAAAAGCAAGAGCTTTACCTGGTATGGAGATCGACGGAGAAAAAGTCATTGGCTACAGACAAGCAATGTCTCTAAAAAAACAACCTAAGAAAATGGTAGTCATAGGTGCTGGAGCCATAGGTGTTGAATTTGCTTATTTCTATAACACCATCGGAACAGAGGTAACTGTAGTTGAATTTTTAGAACAAGGGCTATTGCCAAGAGAAGATAAAGATGTATCAAAAGAACTCACAAAAATTTATAAGAAAGCTGGCATGACTATTTTGGGCAATACTGCAGTTGAGTCGGTAGATACCAAAGGTAAAACTTGCAAAGTGACAGTCAAAGATCGCAAGTCAAATGAAACTTCAGTCATCGAATGTGATGTCGTGTTATCTGCCGTAGGCGTGTCGACAAATCTTGACAATTTAGGTCTCGAAGCACTGGGTATCAAAACAGAAAAAGGGCTTATCGAAGTGGATGAGTATGGGCAGACATCTGTTCCTGGTATTTACGCCATTGGTGACATCACGAGGGGACCAGCACTAGCACACGTTGCCTCAGCTGAAGGAATTCTCGCTGTTGAGAAAATAGCCGATCACCACCCTACTCCAATTGATTACAACAACATACCATCATGTACCTATTGTTATCCAGAAGTTGCTAGTGTAGGTTATACAGAAGCTCAAGCCAAGGAAGCAGGATACAAATTAAAGGTGGGTAAATTCCCGTTTTCAGCTTCAGGAAAGGCAAAAGCAAGTGGCGCTTCCAATGGATTTGTCAAAGTCATTTTTGATGAACAGTACGGAGAGTTTTTAGGCGCTCACTTCATTGGTGCGAATGTGACTGAGATGATCGCTGAAGTCGTTGCGGCAAGAAAATTAGAAACGACGGGGATGGAGATCATCAAAACTATTCATCCGCATCCAACAATGAGCGAGGCTGTAATGGAAGCTGCAGCAGCGGCTTATGATGAGGTGATACACCTTTAGGTGGTTGATTTTGAATGTTGAATGTTGAATGCTTAAGGTTGAATGCTTAAGGTGGACGCGCCCAGAAAAAGTTGACAAAAATTCGAGTTTAAACCTTTGGTTAAAAAATACACGTTGCTCAGCAATACATCTTCTTTTCTGCCTGTCCCCTGTGGTTGCCTTTAATTTTCAGACCAACTATTTCGCTGGACCTTATAGATACTTAAAAATAGGTTTAAAGTTTAACCTCAAACCTGTCAACCTTTTCTGGGCACATCCAAGGAATAGCTAACAGCTAAAAGCTAACAGCTAACAGCTAAAAGCTAACAGCTAAAAGCTAACAGCCAACAGCTAACAGCTAACAGCTAACAGCTAACAGCTAACAGCCACAGCTAAACCCACTCTCACTCCCTAGCCACCTCAAAAAACACCTCTTGACTATTAAATGCAGAGAAAACACCCAAGGCATTCACTACATTAGAGGGCGGCTCATTTAAGTCTCTAGAATCTTGTTCGCGATTTTCGAAAAGTGCGGCATATTCCT
>CALLFA010000113.1 GCA_937997635.1 uncultured Saprospiraceae bacterium
TTGTCTTTCTAAATGGCTTGTTTGTGCATCGAATAAATTCGACGGTACAAATTTGCCAATCACCGCCGAATTTAATGTTTATTAAAGTGATATCTATCCGCTGTTGTGGGTTTGTAACCAGCAACAAACCACACGATACTCCGCAGTTGTGGGTCTGTGACCCACGACAAACCAAATGAAGAACAATTACGACCATACTTTTTCTTTAAATCTAGATCAACTGCTTAAAGTTGTTAATTTTGATTGTAATAGAAAAAACTATGCGTCCATTAGCAGAACGAGTAAGACCTAAAACTTTAGAAGAGTACATCGGACAAGAACATCTTGTCGGGCCAGAGGCGGTGTTGACTAAATCTGTTGAGTCCGGACATATCCCTTCTATGATATTTTGGGGACCACCAGGTGTAGGCAAAACAACATTGGCTAATATTATATCCACCACGTTGACCCGTCCTTTCTTTACTTTGTCTGCTATCAACTCTGGTGTTAAAGACATCAGAGAAACCATTGCAAAGGCGGAAAAGCAATTGTTCTTTGATCGGCCGAATCCGATTCTGTTTATTGATGAGATTCATCGATTCAGTAAATCTCAACAAGATTCTTTACTGGGTGCGGTGGAAAAAGGCATCATTACGTTAATTGGAGCTACTACTGAAAATCCATCCTTTGAAGTGATATCCGCATTGTTGTCTAGATGCCAAGTCTACATTTTGGAACAACTGACTAAAGAACATCTTGAAAAAGCGATTGATCGGGCCATTGAAAAAGATGAGATGCTCAGTAAAAAGAAAATTAAGCTGGAACAAACTGACGCTTTACTAAGATACTCTGGAGGTGATGTTAGGAAGTTATTGAACGGACTAGAATTGGTTTTTACACAACAACAAGAGTCTGATGAAGTCATCGTGAATGATGAATTGGTAAAGAATGCCATCCAAGCCAACATGGCCATCTACGATAAATCTGGCGAGATGCACTACGACATCATTTCTGCATTCATAAAATCCATAAGAGGAAGTGATCCGAATGCCGCAGTATATTATCTTGCTCGAATGATAGAAGGCGGAGAAGATCCAAAATTTATTTGTCGCCGCATGATCATCTCAGCTGCAGAAGATGTTGGCCTTGCCAATCCAAATGCCCTCCTCCTCGCTACTAGTTGCTTTGATGCAGTCACTAAAATTGGCTTGCCAGAAGGCCGTATCCCAATGTCAGAGACTGCCATCTATCTGGCTACATCTCCCAAAAGCAATTCTGCTTATTTGGCCATTAAAGCTGCTCAGTCAGAAGTCCGACAAAGCGGTAACCTATCCATCCCATTGCATTTAAGAAATGCACCAACAAAACTGATGAAGTCCCTTGACTACGGGAGAGACTATAAATACGCCCATGACCATGCTGGTGCATTTGTTAATCTGGAATATTTGCCAGAGGAGTTAAGTGGCACTCCATTCTACCATCCAAAGCAAGAAGGAGGTGAAAGGAAAATATCGGAACAACTAAAAGCATTGTGGAAGGAGAAGTATGGGTATTAGACTCATGCCAGTTGCTTATAAAGAATTATCTAATAGCCTGCCTCATCAGCCACTGATAACGTATGCCTCTCATTCAATTTCATTTTTCCGTTTGCTGTTGTCATCATCACTTCACTGGATCAAGCACTTTCAAAATCATTGACTTTTCTAACTGATCATTCACCGTGAATTCGAGACGATAATTTCCACTCGCAAGCTCATTTTTATTAAACCTAAATTGATGGTGACCTTGTGGGTATGAGCTATTGTCTATAATCGTTGTCGCTCGTTTATTTGTCATCATATTATAAACCGAAAGACTCACCTCAGAATCATCATTTGGCAAATAAAAATAAAATGATGTGGCATCATCCACTATCTTATCTGGCATATTGAATTGCACCTCATTTGGTTGAGAAGAACCATTTCTCAATGCAGGTCCCGACTGAATACAGACGCCTATATCTGCAAGAAACTCTCCACCCAATTTAACACAAAAATTTTCTAGTAGCTGCACATTATCTTCTACAATTAATGCAATAGCTTCTGTAGACTCCACAGAACCATCAGTTATGATCTCTACATCATGAGAGATTGCGGCATCCGAAGTAAAACTACTCGTTGCTACAGCACAATCTGGCAATTGGTATTCTTCAAAAATATTGGGTTTCACCTCTAGATAAGTAGAGTTATCAGTCAAAGGAGTCGTTGAGGGTGAGAGATAATTATTTGCAAGCAAGGTTTTATCTATAGGTACTGCAATTAAAGCAACATTAATATCATCATCTTCAATATAGACACCTGTTCGATTATTGTCAGGATTAAAGAAAACTAAATCTTCATTAATAATACTGCCATTAGCATCATACAATTTAATAGTTGTCAAATCTACTGGCATAGAAATGACAATGTCTTCATCTGTGGCAGGGTTATAAATTTTTCCTTGAGGATCAGAAAACATAAACAATGAACTTGTAAATGAACCATCATCATCATTGATGAAAGAAGTTCGAAAATAAATTGTATCAATATCGATCAAACTGTAGTTGTGGATATTCACATTTGGTATTAATTCAAAAGCACTATTGTTTAATGTTGTCGATGCAATACGGCCTCCCAGCACTTGACTTGCACTATTGCCTAATAAAATATCGACACCAATTTGGTCAGTAAATGTCAATCTACCAGTAGATAAAGATGTCGTCTCTAAACTAATTTCATTTAAGATGGGGAGTTCTGCAGGTTGATTGCTTACGTTGCTTGTCAATGCTAGCGCATCCATTTTAAAACAACGGAGACCAGAACTATTCTGTAAAATAGTCACTGCTTGATAGTTGCCCATTTGAGGATATGTATGTGTGAGCGTTTTGGTATCCAATATATCACTCATCACAAAATCCGTTGATGTGCCGTCTCCCCAATAGACAGTACCGTCAAAATTGTACTCATCAGCATGTGTGCCTGGAGAAAAAATATTGGCCGTTAATTCTATTTCATTATTATTGAGTTCATTCCAATTAGTCTGGATCACTGGTGGCTTACCAACATTCGAACCACCATAAAAATTACTTAAATCTTCTTCTCCTTGTAAAGGGACAGTTAGCAGTCGGTAGTCGTGATTTTTAGGATTATTTCTATAAAAATACTCAGCAAGCGGAGACATTTGCTGGTCCATTAATAACGTAGGATCCCCGACTGCGCTCACATAGTCATCTATATTATCGTCTGCCCATATGAAAGATCCAGTATAATTTAATCTTTCTATTTGATTAGGCAAAGAGGCCAAGGTTCTTGACACAAGTATCTGTCTAATAAAATTATATCTCGAAGGGCCTAGTAAAAAATCTCCGGTAGTATCATCATAAATCCCAAATGCATCATTATCTAGATTAATAGCAGATAAATCATCAATCCACTCTCTCCAATAAGGGCTTCCTCTTGCTGTCAGCAAGTTAAAATAATCAGTAAAAGAATAATTTTCTAAAATAATATCATCAGGAGGAAGATTTGTAGAAGTAGCTGGATCGTACCCAACAGGGAGTATATATTGATTGAGATTTGCACCGATATTCACATTATTAAGAAATCCTTCGATTAACACATCCATAAGTTCCTTACCATATTGCAACAGTTTTTGCTCTTGCGCTACCTGAGATTTCATGATATGATTAGGATCATTATTGATGTCATTTATTTGATCAGAAGAACGATAATAATGACATACAGGTACGTGATCACAAGTCTGCGGTGTAAATAAACATGCGTCCCCAGGCTCGCCACCAGTAATGATTGTGATACCAGCCGCTCGCGCATCTAAACCGTATGTAGCATTGCAGTTGAGTACAGGAAATCCTATGAAAGAGGTGTGGCAATTACCACCCGCGTAACAGCACTGAAAACATTCGTCATCTCCACATCTTGGCTTGAATACTTCAAATAATCCCAATGCTCTGAAAATATCAGCTTGGATTCCAGGTACATTTTCAGTTGCAAAATCAAACGTTGCACAAAGGGCTGCTGCCTCGTTACATTTCGATGCACTAAATCCATCTGATAAACATGAGGATCTGGTTTCTGTAAATTCATCAACAAAATCCATTGCGGTTTCAGTATATTCTTTAAACTTTTTGAGCTTTTCACCTATCTGAGAATGACAGGGTAATGAAAAACACAACAAGCATATCGATGATAAAGTCAGAATAGTAAATTTGGATTTCATACCTTCAGCATTGTTAATTATTAGAAATTACAGTATCAATTTTTGCATTACGCATATTGGAAATTGATACATAAAGTGCACACCCTCGGGCATTTAAATTACAAATAAAGGTAATTCTAATATTTGTAATATAGTGAAATATCAATGTAGGGTGTAAACCATTCTCAGATTAACATACTCCATATAATACATAAATTACTGAAACACCATACGCAATAGTTAGAATAGACTGCAATGATAATTTAGAATATTGAAGGCCAACTTGCATACAATATTGGCGCTAATGTGAACTTGATTGTCGTAAAAAAGTACATGTCCATTTTAATACCTGACGGCTATCGAATAAAAATAAAATTATTAGTATTTTACTTACTTATAACCCGTGATTCTTTTAAGCCAATTCGGGCTCCCTTCTATAAAATATATCACAACAAAATTTTAAATAATGTTCAAACATCATTATTATGCATTGCTTTGCATTGTTCTTTGTCTGAATGTGCATGCTCAAACGTATAGTGACTTTCTTGGAAATGGACATCAAGTAGGCGTTTCCATTTCTTCAAGTAGTGAATTTAATAATACACTTCACAATCATGTCATCTCTGGAAACGGACGATTCACTGATGAAAGAGGCGCTTCCAGATTTTTAGCACAAGCTTCTATGGGAGCCAGCTTTGAAGACATACAAGAAGTCGTCGGTATGGGGATAAATGAGTGGTTAAATATTCAGTTCTCCATGACACCTACCTCATTCGAAAGCGAATACAATAGAATATTCGAAGAAGTGTCTGCCTTGGCCCCCCTAAATGACACTGATAGGAACGAATTCCTGAGTTATACATTCTACGAAACTTTAATTAAGCACCCGGATGTACTCAGGCAGAAAGTTGCATTTGCTTTATCGCAAATATTTGTTATCAGCCCTACTAATAGCTTACTAAACAATAGAGCATATGCCAACGCACACTATTATGACATGCTTTATCTTGGAGCGTTCGGCAACTTTCATGATCTCTTGTACAACATCACATTGCATCCTTGTATGGGAATTTATTTAAGTCATTTGCAAAATGAAAAGCCGGATATTATTCAGGGAACTTCTCCAGATGAAAACTATGCAAGGGAAATCATGCAACTATTTAGCATAGGTCTATTTGAATTAAATACTGATGGAACCCACAAACTTGATTCTAACGGAAATTTAATCCCTACATATAACAATGATGATATTGAGGAATTAGCCAAAGTATTTACTGGACTTGCGGGAAGTGAAAGATTAAATGGTGCAATGCCACAATTTACAAATGGTTTTGGTGCTTACGATTTACGGAAACCAATGACAATGTATTATGACTTTCATTCAAAAAGAGAAAAAGTGTTAATCGACGGAACGGTCATTCCTGCAAATCAATTAGGTTTGGCCGATATAGATGAAGCAATTGAAGTCCTATTCAACCATGAAAATGTGGCTCCTTTTATTGGAAAACGGTTGATCCAGCATTTGGTCAAGTCCAATCCATCTCCGCAATATATTCACCGAGTATCAACAGTATTCAATGATGATGGCAATGGTGTACGAGGAAATTTAGAAGCAGTCATTAAGCAAATACTAATAGATCCAGAAGCTAGAGATTGTGGTTGGTTTTCAGATCCAACTTCAGGCAAATTAATCCAACCCATTCAGCGGCTAACAAATTTATTTATAGCCTTCGACATAACCACACCATCGAATAAATATTGGTTTCGAGACGAGTTTGAAAAGTTAGACGACATGGAACAATCATTCTTGGCTGCGCCGACAGTTTTTAATTTCTTCAGCCCATTCTACGCTGAACAGGAAAATGCGGAACCGAATGGACTTGTCTCTCCAGAATTCCAAATATTGAATTCTACTACTGGTATGTATTATTTAAACGAAACTGAAAATTCTCTTAAAATTCGACCTTTTATAAACAGGACTAAGGCCAATGATACTCAATCATCCTTAATTTATAATAGAGAAGACGAACCAGTCTTAGACTTTTCAGATGAAATTGTTATCTATCAAAATCAAGGCATTCATGCACTTATGGATAGATTAAATCTCATTGTGTGTAGAGGACAACTTCATCCAAATGTTGAATCCATCATCGTTGATACTATAGAAGAGAATATTGAAAATGTTGATGGATATAATGTTACAGATATTATCATCGATGCAATCTATTACATCATGATCTCACCTAATTATACAATTTTAAAGTAATCACATGCCTACAAAACATCATTCTAGAAGAGCATTCATGGGAAATATGGCCTATGGCTGTGCGTCATTAGGAGTGACAACTTTATTATCAGGATGGACCAATATGGGATTGGTTAATGCTGCAGCCGCTGCAAATCGTTCAATTTATTCTAACTCAGAATATAAGGCATTAGTCTGTATCCTTCTTGCTGGTGGTAATGATAGTTATAATATGTTGATACCTAGAGGTACTGATGAATATGCAGAATATGCATCTGTCAGAACAAATCTATCAATAGCTCAAAATTCTATACTACCCATAAATCCTCTTAATCCTGATGGAAAAGATTACGGACTTCATCCAGAGTTAGTCAAGGTTCAAAATTTATTTAATACACAGCAACTAGCCTTTGTAGCAAATGTGGGTACTATAATAGAACCTACAACATTGTCCTCTTATAGTTTGGGTACGAATCTGCCACTTGGTCTGTATTCTCATATTGACCAAGCACGTCATTGGCAAACGTCTCTCCCACAGGATCGAAATGCAAATGGTTGGGGAGGTAGAATGGGTGACATCCTACAAAGCAACAACCAAAATCAGGATATTTCTATGAATATTTCATTAGATGGACTGAATGTATTTCAAAGAGGGAATCAAGTATCTTCTTATTCAATAAATCGTACAAATAATGGAAGTGTGTTGATAAACAGATCATCGAATACTGGATTCTATGAAAGTTTAAAGAGAGAAACTGTAGATAATCTTTTGGAATATGATTACCAAAATATTCTAGAAAGAGCATATGCAAATTCAATTATTGGTGCAAAAAATAATTCCATTGCTTTTGACTCAGCAATCGGAAGTGTAGGATCATTGAACACAGAATTTGGTGAAGGAAATTTATCTGAAAGATTAAATATGGTTGCTCGTACGATTGCGGCAAGAGATGTTCTTGGTGTGACTAACCAGACCTTTTTTGTGCAGCTAGGAGGCTTTGACAACCATGATGACAATCTTATCAGACATGCAAATTTGATGCGAGAACTTGATGCTGCTTTACATTCATTCAATGAAGCTATGGTAGAATTGAATATACATGATCAGGTTACGACGTTCACTATTTCTGATTTTGCTAGAAAATTAATCTCAAATGGTGATGGTTCTGACCACGCATGGGGTGGGCATGCTCTTGTGATGGGAGGTGCGGTAAACGGAGAACACATTTATGGACAGTATCCAGATTTATTCTTTGGCAATGGACTGGACACTGGAGAAGGAAGATTAATTCCTACAACTTCATGTGATGAATTTTTTGCGGAACTCGCCCTTTGGTTTGGTGCCTCGGCATCCGATCTCAATCAAATTTTACCAAACATCAATAATTTTTGGATTCCTACAATAGGAGGGCATCCACTTGGCTTCCTCAACTATTAATCCAGATCAAATGAAAATCAATTCAAATATTCACTTCTATCTTCTCATTGTAATTTACCTCACTTCAATAGAGTTGTCTGCACAAGTACAATGTGACAATGAAGGAAATGTATGGGAAGAAAGATGGATTTCTTGTTCGAAAACCGCAAACCCCAATCCCGCAAGGTCCAATTCACATTGGCTTTTATTTGAATTTACTATACCAGAAAGCATTTCTACTTCGAAATTATGGAACGCCAATCAACCTGGTGAGAGCTCTATGGGGATAAAAGACATGTACGTTGATTATTCTGAAGATGGCACCACTTGGTCAACACTTGGTACTTTTCGAGTGAATAGAGCGGCAGAGAGCCAGTTTTATTTAGGTTCTGAAGGACCAGACTTTGGAGGTCTTTTTGTGAAAAAAGTTTTATTTACTGTCCAGTCAACACATGGCACAACAAATTGCGCATCTCTTGCTGAAGTACAATTTAATATAGATCAAAATGCATGTTATGGAATTTTGGATGAATGTGGAATCTGTGACGGACCTGGTAAAATATTTTGGTATCGAGATGCTGATAATGATGGCTTAGGCGACGATCAGCGTGTAAAGTATTCATGTAATCAACCAAATGGCTATGTCAGCAATAATGACGACTTATGTGATACTGGTGTTTTAGGATGGGATGTTATTGGCCCCTTATTTGATAACAATGGTTGCACGGGATGTCATTCAAATAATGGTCCTTCAGGTGGATTAGATTTGACCTCATATGATGGTTTCGCTGAAGGTGGCAATAAGTGTTCTGCTAATTTGCTTAGTGGTAATACTCTGGTGAATATAATAACTTTGGATGGCTATGACGGATGCAGTGCTCCAATTGGTGCTCCTTCTATGAATACAAGAGTAGGAGATCAAGTAGATGATATGGAATTGGCCATGTTACAATCATGGATTGATAGCGGAGCTCCAGAGTTTTGTCAATGTCCTCCATCAGCACCAGACTCAGATAATGATGGCATATGCGATAATATGGATACATGCCCAGGGTTTGACAATGCATTGATTGGTACCAGTTGTGATGATGGCCTACCTTGTACCGTCGGTGACCTTATAGATATATTTTGCAACTGCACCGGTAGACCAGCAACAGATTCTGATGACGATGGAGTTTGTGATGCACTAGACAGCGCCCCAAACAATCCATGTACTGCAGATGGCACAATAGACGGAATAGAACCGAACGATTGGACAGGGTCTGTGAACAACGATTGTGACTCTGATGGTATACCGTTGGGTCAAGGTGACATCGATGATTTTTCAGAGTGTATTGATCAATACGGCTTAAAACAAAATGCAGATTGTATTTGTGGCGACCTTAAAGTGCAAGGTGGTGGAAAATTTGCTGGGCATACAGGTGTCGGTAATTTCCCTTCAATGGCTGCTGGACTTCCCGATGGAGCTAATTCAGGATATATTGGTTTTTTGGATAGGCTAATCCTCACCTATCCTCCCCTTCCCATAGGAACTGAAATCTGTTTCACTCTTGGTTTTGATAATGTAGGAGGCATTGCTGGTATTGAATTAAATGATATTGGCACATACACATTTGAGAATACATTGGATTCTATCAATTTCTATATGCAAGAATTTTGTATAACAACCATCGAAAGTGGTCCTCAGACTATTGCAATCCTAGATTTAGGAGATGGCGGCGTACGAGTAGACGGTTCTGTTTACGAATATTGCCCATGCACTTCAACTGATCAAGAAGAAATATCTCCTGATTGCCAATGCCCGGGGAACCAAGTTTCGAACACAGGATCATTTGTTTCTGATTATGGTTTTGTAGATGGCATAAATGCCGACGGTGAAGCTGATGGAATTTTTACAGGAACTCTGGGTTTTCAAGACACATTGACTTTGGAATACCCTAACCTTATTGCTAATACAAAAGTGTGTGTGACAGCTGGTTTTAACAACACAGAAAGTGTACTTGAAATTGTCCAAAGTGGTTCTGTGTTTACCTTTCAAAATCAAACTGATGAAATTGGGTTTGCACCACAGGAATACTGTTTTATCACTCCTACTAACAAAACAGATAATCTACTCTACATAACAGACGTCGGTCCAGGAGCCTCCAGAATAGATGGTACGAGAACATTCGCTTGTGACATTTGCTTGTCTAGTGATCCTGATTCTGATGGAGATGGCGTTTGTGATGCAAATGATCCATGTCCGAATAGTGCAACTAACGATTCAGATTACGATGGTATTTGTGACGATTTGGATATTTGTATTGGCTTTGACGACAATTACGATACTGACGGCGATGGTATACCAAATGGCTGTGATATATGTACAGGCTATAATGACGCTTTGGATAGTGATAATGATGGAGTACCAAATGGATGTGATGCTTGTCCAGGCGGAGATGATTCTTTAGACTCAGATAATGATGGCATTCCTGATGACTGTGACAGTAATCCTTGTCAGAATTTCGTTATTGAATTGACCAATCCATCCATAGTCTTAAATCAAAGAGTTGCTATACAAATACAGACAAATGGCGTTGTGAATACAGCACAATCAATTTCATATATTGCTGGTGATCAAATTAATTTATTGAGAGATTTTGAAGTGAAGTCAGGTGCGACTTTCTTAGCAGATACTGAAAGTTGTAATTAAATAAGCCTTACAGAATATAGATGACATGAATAAAGAGGCTGTCGTGAATAGACAGCCTCTGTTTATGCGAATTAACTAAACTGTTCCTTTAAATGATGTGCATAGTATTTAATTAACATTCTAAACACCATTAATTTTGACTTTTCAAAACAATGCTTAAGAACTGCCATGTAAAATTGTTCTACAATACATCTACTCAAGTAGAATTAGTAAAAAATGTTATTTAAAATTGGAGGACGACAATCGCATCATACGAATTGCCATTTCCCAAACGGGTATTATTAAACGCTTTACTAGATTTCAACAGACATAGCCATTTTCTTTAAAATAGGCTATTCACTTATAAGATTGTTTTTTTGAGAAATGTGACACTTTATGAATAACTAATTCAAAATCTTAACATTTGCCAATGTATAAAGCCGTTTTATGCAGTTAATAGTGCCATTTTATGCCTTATTAAGTTTTGTTCAAATAAAATTAGCTGTTCTGATTTAAGATTGATTCTTGTGATTAGCTGAGATAGCTCCCATGCTTCATTGAATTCATTAGGTTCTCCGACGACATGACAATTGTGTCAAACTTAAGAAATGCGACATATTTATGGTTATTTTACATTTATTCATATTACATAATAAAACCATTAGAATGAATCTGAAAACACTTTCGACTGGATTACTCGTATTACTCATCTCATTTTGCGCTATAGCTCAAGACAAGAAAAAGGATAAAGACGACGATAAGAAAGGTGACACCTATGAAGATATTATCACTGATAAAGCGATAAGTCATACTGGTTTATTCTCCACACATAAGGTAGAAGACAAAAACTATTTTGAAATCCCTGACGGTTTGTTGGAGAAAGAATTATTAGTCGTCAGTCGTATATCTGGCTTCGTAAAAAATTTAAATTTTGGTGGCGCAGGTGTGAAATCTCGTCCTCAACAAGTCATCCGCTTTCAAAAGATGGATGAAAATATTATGATGCGATCTGTTTCTTACAGTAGTGTGGCCGAAGAAGGATCACCAATTTATGAGTCTGTAAAAAACAATAATTTCGAACCTGTCATAATGGTATTCCCAATTAAAACTTATTCTGCCGACAGTACATCATATGTTATTGATGTCAAAGACCTGTTTACGACTGATATAGAAATGATTGGAGCTGTCAATCCAAGACAACGTAAGAATTTTGGACTGAAAGGTGTTGATGCAAAAAGAAGTTTCATTTCATCTATGAAAGCATTTCCAGAAAATGTCTTAGTCAAACATGTGCTCACATATAAAGGAGGCGAAGACCTTCCATCAAACAGTATCACAGGTACGATGTCTGTAGAAATGACTCAATCGTTTATCGAGTTACCTGAAGAACCCATGCAGCCCAGGTTACACGATTCAAGAGTTGGATATTTTTCTATAAGCCAAACGGATTACAGTCTTAATGAACAAAAAGCGGCGAGGAGAAGATATATAACAAAGTGGCGACTAGAACCATCCGATCCAGAGGCTTATGCGAGAGGTGAACTTGTAGAGCCGACTAAACAAATCGTTTACTATATCGATCCAGCAACTCCTGAAAAGTGGGCACCCTATATAAAACAAGGCGTCGATGATTGGCAGTCGGCATTTGAAAAAGCTGGATTTAAAAATGCGATTGTTGGAAAATACGCACCTTCTAAAGAAGAAAATCCTGATTGGGATCCTGAAGATGTTCGCTATAGTGTCATCAGATACATCAGTACAGATATTCAAAATGCACAAGGTCCTCATGTACACGATCCTCGGACAGGCGAAATAATAGAAAGTGACATCATGTGGTATCACAATGTGATGAATCTTCTGCGCAATTGGTTTTTCATACATACGGCAGCGATTAATCCAGAAGCCAGAAGTCCAAAATTTAAAGATGAAATTATGGGCCGACTAATTCAATTTGTTGCGGCACATGAAGTTGGTCACACACTTGGCTTGCCGCATAATATGGGAGCCAGTGTCGCCTACCCTGTTGACTCTTTGCGATCGGCATCATTCACGCAACGAATGGGGACATCTCCATCAATCATGGATTACGCCCGTTTTAATTATGTTGCTCAACCAGAAGATGGAGATGTGGGATTGATGCCAGATATTGGTGCGTATGATGATTGGTCAATTATTTTTGGCTACAAGCAATTCCCTGGAGAGACCACAGATTCAGAACGATCGATTCTAAACAACATGATTAAAGAGAAAGCAGATAATCCTTTATACAGATTTGGCAGGCAGAGAGGCTTACCACTTGATCACACTTCTCAGACCGAAGACTTGGGAGATGACTCTATGCTTGCCAGCGAATATGGCATTAAAAACCTTAGGCGAATTGTCCCCAATTTAATTGAATGGACAGGTGAAGAGGCTAAGGATTTTGCTAATCTGGATGAGCTTTATGGTAATGTTGTCGGACAGTTTAGGAGATACATTGGGCACGTTGTTGGCAACATCGGCGGTGTCAAAGAAGTCTACAAAACATTTGATCAAAATGAAACGACATATGCTCCTAATGATTTTGTCAAGCAAAAAAGAGCCATGCAGTTTTTACATACGCATTTATTTAATACACCACATTGGTTAGTGGATCAACAAATATTGCGAAGAATTGAGTTTGATGGCAATGTTGATCGAATTGAAGGGCTTCATAATTATGCTATAAATATTTTATTTAATAATAGTAGAATGAAGCGACTAGCTGACAACGAATCTATGTTGGGTTCAAATACGTACACCTTATCAAACATGTTCGAAGATTCAAAAGATATGATATTTTCTTATTCGAATCCAGATGTGTATCAACGGGTTTTGCAGCGAACTTATGTGGATAAAATGTTGTCTTTGATAGATGAAGATTCTTCTGAAAATACTGATGCGAGAGCTTTAGCAAGGCATACATTAGAATCCATTGCAAGTGGTACTAAAAAGCGAAAAAAGAGTGGTGACTCAATGACAAAAGCACATTTCTCTGATTTGCAAAGTGTCATAAACAAAGCACTTGGGAAAGACTAAAGTGCTAATGAAGATTACCAAAAAAGTGAAACGACAACAAAGAAAAAGAGCGATTCCAAAAGGGAATCGCTCTAAAGTTAAAACGCTTTTAAGGTATACTTTACCTAAGTAAGAATGGCATTTCTTACTGCTTGATCAACTTTTGTATAAATGGTTCAGCTCCTTCTGATTCTACTCGAAGAATGTATAAACCATTTGTAAGGTTTTGTTCGGATAGATTTACTCTGTATTCTGATGTACCTTGTACAACATTTTCATTAAGAATAATTCTACCTGTCGCATCACTAACAATTACATTTACATCTGATTTGACACTATTGTCTAATGCTACAGTAAATTCTGTGCCTGTAAATGGATTTGGAAAGACACTATAATTTGCACTCGCAAATTTCTCACTTTCTAATTCCACACTTTCAACATCACTAAATGTTGTAAAATCAGTATTCAAACTTTTCTGAGATGATGCTCTTATCTCAAATCTTACCACGCTTGGCTCTCCAGAAGCACCTCTTGCAGAATTTGAAGAAAAAGGAATAGCTCGTATAAAGTAAACACCATTTGCTAAGGTTGCAACCCTGTAATCACCAGATCTGTCTCCAAATGAAGCATATGGAACTACATTTTCAATTCTAGTAAAGATGACTCTGCCACGACTATTTAATAACTGAAATCTAACACTCTCTGTTTGATCATTCGCGTTAGCACGGATGTTGATTGAAGAACGATCAACAACATCATCATTTTGCAACTCCGCAATATCAGAATCAGAGAAAGGATTTACCAATGTAAATGAACTGACTGCTGGTCGAGATACATTATCAACAATAGAGAAATTCACTGTCAGCGTTTCACTTCTGTTTCCTCTAAGGTTATTTTCGCTATATGCAACAGATCGAACTCGGTAACTACCTATTCTGAAATTTCTGCCGGCGATGTTACCATTTCTTCTATTGTCACCAAATGCTGTATAAGGCTCAAAATTTTCAATGTTGTCAGAGGATACTTGTCCTCTTAATTGAATAAAAACACTCTCAACATCTCCGTTTACAATAGCCTGAACACTCAAATTTCGAGTAGGTAAATCTGTCACTTCAATTTGTTGACCATCGTAAATATCCATGATTGGAATATCTGCATCTGCATCAATTAGTACAAAACGAGTAACTTCTATCACATCATCAGCAACAGGTTCTCTTACAACTGTGATAAAGTCATCTGAAATTGCTTCACAGAAATCATCATTCAATGTTGAAATATCATCACCGATGATTGGATCATCCAATCCTCTGTAGTTCCATCCCCAAATTCTGCATGTTCCCGGAGGAGCTGCACTTAAATCCAAAGTGTTTGTATTTGCTGAATTTGCAAAACCTAAGATTGAACCATTATCATCTGTAATGATATACCAGTATGAGATATTTGGTGCAGTCGTTGTGTGCTGTACTTGTACAACAATATCACCTGCTGTACCAACATATTCTGTTTCACCATTTAGTAGTGTCACTGTACCACCATCTGGTACTTCTCTGTACACAGTGATGAAATTATCAGAAATGTCTTCGCAAGGATCATCAGTCAATTGTGACAATGGTCCGCCAATGATAGGATCATTTAATCCTCTGTAACTCCATCCCCATACACGGCATGTGCCCGGAGGAGCTGCACTTAAATCCAAGCTATTCGTCTCTGCAGAATTTGCAAAGCCTAAGATGTTGTTTTGGTCATCTGTGATGATGTACCAGTATGACAAATTAGGTGCATTTGTTGTGTGCTCGACATCAAACATGATCTGACCTGCACAAAATGCAAAAGAGTCTCCACCTCCTGCTACTTGAACAGCACCTCCATCTGGAGATTGTCTATACACAGTAACTGGATTAGATAATGAAAAACAACCTTCTAAATCACTTGTATTCGCACCAGCTTCTAAGCCAGAAATACTTCCGTCATAACTCAAATACCAAATCAAACATGTGCCTTCACCTGCGCCTTCAAAATCGACTGCATCAAATGTAGGTGGCAAACCTAAAATGTTACCTTGATCATCTGTGACTATCACTTGTGTATTAGCACCGACAAGACCATCAACCGTAATAGCTCCAGCTGGAATATTATCTCCACCAACGCCATCTATACAAAATGTAAAAGGTCCTCCTGTCAGCGTACCACCTGATACGTTACAAACGTCATCAACAGGTCTGCATGTTAAAGGTAGAATTTGTCCTCTCAATTCGCCAGGAGCATTAACTATACTATGAACATTAATATAGAATCCTTCTGTAAGCAACGTTTCAATTTGAGATGCATCTACGTTAAAAACATTATTAGAAGCACTGAATATGCCGTTTCTATTGTCTTGTGCAACATCAATATTTAAAGGAAATACAACAGGTCCGTTTTCAGTAGAAGAACCAATATGTATGTGTGCTCCTCCAGCAAGTTCTACATTCAAGTCACTTTCAAGATTAGAGAAAGAACCAGAAACAGTAATCGTTCCAGTAGCAATGTCTAGATCTACTTGTGCTTTACCCTCAGATGAAGCAGCAATAGGAGGTACTTCATTGCTTCCTGATAAATCAGCAAGGAAAGAAGCAGTAGAAAGAGCAACAATTTGTCCTCTTAATTCTCCACCGCCATATTCAAAAGAGTGAATGTTGATGTAGTTTTGGTTATTTCGTACATTTTCTATTTGCGCTGGAGTAAGAGTAAATGTATTATCAGCAGCATTAATAGTCGCACTACTGTTATCAGCATCAAAGTCTAGATCAAGAATAAATTCTACTCCTCCATTGATACCAGGCTCGCCAAGGTGAATGTGCGCACCACCAGCGATAGAAACATCTACTAAACTAGAAACACCTTCAAAAGCACCATATGCAATCAATTGATCTCCTCTAAGTTCAAATAACATGTTACCACCAGCTGTAGTATTTACAGCAGGGTTTTCATTTAAACCAGAAAGATTAGCTTGTAAATAAGCATCAGCACCACTAGGAACCAATTGTCCTCTTAGCTCTCCTGACGCAGAAAAAATTGTATGGATATTGATATACAACTCTCTGTTTTGCAAGTAAGTCACTTGTGCATCAGATAATTCGAATGTGTTATCAATTGCATCGTAGCTACCTCCTCTAAGATCATTATCTAATGTAGGAGTAAGTATGAATTCCACACCACCATTTCTACCAGCAGGGGCAAAATGTATGTGAGAACCTTCAGCGATTGAAGAATCAAAATCTCCAGATAAATTGGCGAATTCACCAGAAACAGCAAGTGTGTTACCAGTAAGTGTTGCTTCAATACTTCCATAAGCACCAGTAGTAACTGGGCAAAGTGCTTCTTGAGTCCCACTTAGCACAGCGCTAAACGTTGAAACATTATTATTTCCTTCTTGTCTGACAACTGTGATAAAGTCTTCTGAAATTGCTTCACAGAAATCATCATTCAATGTTGAAATATCATCGCCTACGATTGGATCACCCAATCCTCTGTAGTTCCATCCCCAAATTCTGCATGTTCCCGGAGGAGCTGCACTTAAATCCAAGGTGTTTGTATTTGCTGAATTTGCAAATCCTAAGATTGAACCATTATCATCAGTGATTATATACCAGTATGAGATAT
>CALLFA010000114.1 GCA_937997635.1 uncultured Saprospiraceae bacterium
CATCATCACCTGGAGTACTATCTGCATCCACTGGAGGCATATTACCAGGATTGGTGTCATCATCTGCTTCGCTAATCTCTGCATCGTTCGTGATAGAAGTACCAGTGAAAGTAGGATCTATTTGGAAAGTAATTGGTATTACTGTATTTGCTCCAACTGCTAAGAACGGAATTGGTGCATTTAATGTTGCTGTAGTTCCAGCTAACGTCCAATTTCCATCAGCAAGAATCAAGCCTGTAGGAACATCATCCACAAGACCAATATTGAAAGCATTCGCTGTACCTTGATTTATTACCGTTAAGTCAAAGGTCACTATATCACCAGGCTCAAAAGGAGCGGATGTAGCTGCATTTAACGTTTTCGTTAATGCTAAATCAAACACTTGATTTATCATTACAACTATTTCTTCTGGATCTTGGTCATCTCCACCTGTTGTATCTGCTGTATCATCATTATTAGCTGTATCAAGAGGTGTAGCGTCATCACCTGGTGTACTATCTACATCCATACCACCTCCATTCGCTGGATTCGTATCATCATCTGCTTCACTAATTTCTGCATCATTTATTATAGTTCCACTGAAACCAGCATCGATAACAAAATTTATCGTTTCTGTGATTGTAGCACCAACTCCAACAAAAGGTATTGGAGAATTTAAAGTTGCTGCAGCACCTGCTGCAGTCCAGTCACTATCTGCCAGCGTCAGACCTGCAGGAATAGCATCTACAAGACCAACATTGAAAGCATCTATATTTCCTTGGTTTGTGACATTCAAGTCAAATGTTACAATATCCCCTGGCATAAATGGACCAGGAGTAGCTGCATTTAGCGTTTTAGTCAATGCAAGGTCAAATATTGGACCTATGGCAACTGTTATCATTTCTGGATCTTGATCATCACCGCCTGCTGCATCCATGACATCATCATTATTTGCAAGATCATCTGGAGTAGCATCATCACCTGGTGTACTATCTACATCTACTGGTGCGTCATTATTCGGATTAGTATCATCATCTGCTTCATTAATCTCAGCATCATTCACTATTGTACCAGTAAAACCTGCATCAATAACAAATGTTATCATCTCTGTAACTGTCGCTCCAGATGGAATGAAAGGAATTAGAGAATTTGGAGTTGCAGAAGAACCTGAACCTGTCCAATTACCATCAGCAAGAGTCAAACCAGTTGGAATGTCATCAATAATTCCAACATTGAAAGCATCTACGTTCCCTTGATTAATGATATTAATGTCAAAAGTCACAACATCACCTGGAGCAAATGGTCCTGGAGTAGCTGCATTTAACGTCTTAGTCAAAGCTAAATCAAATACAGATAAATCAACAACCATAATTTCCTCTGGATCTTGATCATCTCCACCTGCTGTATCAGCTGTATCGTCATTATTTGCTAAATCATCTGGTGTACCGTCATCATTCGGTGTACTATCAACATCAGTAGGAGGCGTATTTCCAGGATTAGTATCATTATCAGCACTTGCTATTTCTGAATCATTTACTATCGTACCAGTAAATCCAGCATCAATTATAAATGTTATCATTTCCGTTACTGTTGCACCAGCTGCAATAAAAGTAATAGGGCTATCAATCGTAGCAACACCTCCGGCATTAGTCCAATCGCTATCTGCTAGAGTTAATCCAGCTGGGATTTGATCAACAAGACTAACATTGAACGCATCAGCAGTACCTTGATTTGTAATGTTCAAATCAAACGTAACTAAACTTCCAGGTGTAAACGGTCCTGGAGTGGCAGCATTTAAGGTTTTCGTTAATGCAAGATCAAAAATCACCACTTCTATTTGTTCAGGGTCATGGTCATCCTCATCTGTTGCTGGGTTAGTATCTCCTGGTGTACCTGATCCGTCACCAGTAAGTACATCATCCGAAGCTGTATCTGGCGCACCACCTGCATCATTACCATTAACCGCATCTGGTGCACTATCTATATCATCTCCATCATCGGCACTGATTTCTGCAAAGTTTACAATTGTACCACCACCAAAATTAGGATCTATCGTCAAAACGATATCCAAGGTCGTACACATACCTGCAGGGATGGAGGCAATCGTGTTAGTCACGGTCGGAGCCGCTCCAGTCCATCCGTTCGCATCAGCAGCACTTAAGTCCATATCAGCAGGAATAAAATCAACTACGCCAACATTACTTGCATCCAACGTACCTTGATTACATACTGTAATTGTATAGGTAACATCATCTCCAGGTGCGTATGGACCAGCTGAACTTTCTTCTTTCATCAAAGCAAGGTCATAAACCTGACCAATAAGAATCATTTCTGGATCTTGATCATCTCCGCCAGCTGTATCAGCCGTATCGTCATTATTTGCTAAATCATCTGGTGTTGCATCATTATTCGGCGTACTATCGACATCCGTTGG
Organism: uncultured Saprospiraceae bacterium; assembly: GCA_937997635.1. GTDB lineage: Bacteria > Bacteroidota > Bacteroidia > Chitinophagales > Saprospiraceae > CALFUK01. The sequence continues at coordinate 2,414 of CALLFA010000114.1, forward strand.
TGGAGTATTTCCAGCATTTGTATCATCATCAGCTGCTGCAATCTCTGCATCATTTATAATCTGAGATCCCATAAAAGTAGGATCAATAGTAAATGTGATATTCTGTACAACAGAACCACCAGAAGCTATAAAAGGAATAGCAGTGTTCAACATAGCGTCAGAACCTGAAACTGTCCAGTTTGCATCGTTCAATATCAACCCTGCTGGAACATCATCCACAATGGAAACATTAAATGCGTCAAGTGTACCCTGATTGAATACAGAGATCGCAAAAGTTACGTTATCTCCAGGAGCATAAGGTCCTGCTGTTGCTTCTTCTTTTATTAAGGCTAAATCAAATACCTGATTAATCATTACTAATTCAGGATCATGATCATCTTCGTCTGTAACAGGATTTGCATCACCTGGAGCACCTGTACCGTCACCTGTTAGAACATCATCCGAAGCAGACTCTTCTAAACCACCTGCATCATTACCATTTATTGGATCAGGCGTACTATCTATATCTAGTCCACTGTCCGAAGATATTTCGGCAAAATTTACAATGCTAGAACCTGTAAAAGTAGGATCTATAGTTAATATTATATCAAATGAAGAAGTACCTCCTACTACTGGACCAGTAGTCGAAAGTGAAACAGGTCCAGTTAATGGCCCTGCCCATGCATTCATATTAGCTCCACTTAATGTCATACCAGCAGGTATGAAATCTGTTATCGTTATGGCTCCAGCATCAAGAGTACCTTGATTTTCAACCGTGATTGTGTAAGTCACATCATCTCCAGGAGAGTAAGGTCCTGCAGATGCTTCTTCTTTTATTAATGCCAAATCGTAAATCTGGACTAGCATAATCTCTTCAGGATCTTGGTCATCTCCGCCGGCTACGTCAGCTGTATCATCATTACCAGCAATATCGTCTGGAGTAGCATTGTTGCCAGGCGCACTATCTATATCTATTGGAGGCGTATTTCCAACATTTGTATCATCATCAGCCGAGAATATTTCTGAGTCATTAATGATGCTCGTACCTGTGAAGGTAGGATCAATCATGAATGTTATTGTTGTATTTGCGGTTGCACCTGCAGCTATATTACCAACCATTTGAGTTGCATCTGCACCAGCTGAAGTCCATGCAGCGTCATTAAGAATTAGACCAGCAGGAATATAATCAATAACACTAACAGCAAAAGCGTCAAGTGTACCTTGATTAATCACTTCAATGTCAAAAGTCACAGCGTCACCTGGACTGTATGGGCCAGGTGTAGAAGCACTAACTGTTTTGATCAAGGCTAAATCAAACACTTGACCTATTAGTATTTCTTCTGGATCTTCGTCATCACCTCCGTCAGTTTCTGTTAAATCGTTATCATCAGGGAGGTCATTTGGTTGTGAATTATCACCTGGTGTACTATCAACATCATCTCCATCATCAACACTAATCTGTGCATTATTGATGAGAGAAGTTCCCATAAACGTTGGATCAATTGTCAATATTATATCCACAGTTGAGCAAGTTCCTGCAGTAACTGAAGGTATTGTATTAGTGACAGGGCCAGCCGCTGGTCCTGCCCATCCATTCATGTCAGCACCGCTTAGAGTCATACCAACTGGAATCATATCCATTACTTGAACATTAGCTGCATCAATTGTACCTTGATTACATACTGTAATAGTGAAAGGAACATCTTGGCCAGGGGCAAAAGGACCCATAGCTGTAGTCTCCTTGATTAAAGCTAAATCATATGTTTGATCTACCATAATTAATTCAGGATCTTCATCGTCACCCCCATCAGTTTCAGTAAGATCATTATCGTCTGCAAAATCATCTAAGACTTCAAATACATCAGGATCCGAATCTATGTCATTACCATTATCGCTACTGATCTCAACATTATTTGTTAATGTTGTGCCCATAAAATCAGGATCTATTGTCAAATCAATTTGCAATACTTCACAAGCGTCAGGAACAATATTTGGTGTCATATTAGTTACAGGACCACCAAGAGGACCAGCCCATCCATTAGCATCTGATGTGCTTAATGTCATACCAGCTGGTATGACATCTGTTACTTCTAGAACTCCTGAATCTACATTACCTTGATTACAAACAGTTACATCATAAGTGACTGTTGAACCAGGTGTGTATGGTGGAGGCGAAGCGACCACTTTAGTAATAGCTTGATCATATAAAGTACATCTTGAAGCAAAAATAAAGTGTTGTGAAGGATCATCTGGTGCAACACCTAATGCTTGAGATTTAAATGAAAGTTGAGTAATAGGTATATTAACTTCAAACCAAGCAGCTCCGGCCTCATTATCTGGTAAATCTGGTTGGTAGACAGTCTGTCTAACACCACCACCTTCTTGCCCTACTAATGTAGCAGTAGCTGTATCCCATGTTGGCGCGGCTGTAGGATCAATTCCTCCCACGCCATCACTAGTATCAGCATCAAAGGCTGAAACAAACCATGTTGCAATTGTAGCGGTAGGTACTGCAACACCGTTGGCATCTAAAGCACATACTTGTACTTGGTCTTGCTCAACATCAGCGATGATAAAGGCAAATTCTCCAGGAGTCGTGGCAAAATCAAAATCGATGGTCGTCGTAACGGTCATCGAAATTGGTGCTCCAGCAGCTCCAAAAAATCCTGCTACCTCTACTTCTATGTTTTGAGCGTTGTCAGCAACACCGTAAATTGGCTCAATAGCCAACTGACCAGGACCACCACCGTCATTATCAATGACTTGATTGCCTACTCCAGGTACGTTTGTATCGCCTGTGGCTCCAGAGGCCGCACCAGGTGCGAAATCTCCACTGATTTCATATTCGAAACCAGGCATAGTAGAGCATTCAGTAGAAAAGTCTCCTCTACCAACAACGGTCGGATCTCCGGCAGCATCTGTGCTAGCCATGCCTACAGTCAATGTAGCGTACTCCGCATTTGGAGCAGGGGTAGGATCAACTTGTGAGTAGATTGAAGTGTTAAATAAAAAAGCAATTACAAAAATTGCAGTAAAATGCTGAATTCTTGATTTGATTTTAACAAAATCAAGACATTCCTCAGGTTGGTTAAAAATTCTCATGTTCACTCGAGATTGGTTAATACACATTGCCCATTTATTGGGCTTTTTCTATTATTCAGGTCAAAAATAACATTAATAATGGATTATTTTAAATAACGGGCGTTTATTTAACTAATCTATTTTTCATATTACATAAAGACTTGAGAATGAATTAATTATGTCAGCACCTATTCCTATCATATTGAAACATTTTCTATATGTATAAAATCTATTAATTTATCTAATTTTATGAATTCAATATATATAAAATAGCATTTTAATAGATTACATCAAATTAGATGTTTTGCTAAATATTATGGAATTTATTGCCTCAAAAACACTCTTTTTCGTCTATTATAGCACTAAAAGATTCTAAAATTATCGCTAACTCTCACGTTAGGTACTTCAAAACCAGTAATAATTGAGTCCAATATGACCTAAATAGTCAACATTTTAGTGCAGTTTTGACCTTGCATACGATCAAATAATCTTAACTTTTGGGTGTTTATATTCATGTAAAATACGTCTAATGAAGGTTAAACAACGATCTGACCCCTACTTTGTGGTCAGCTAAAAAACCTTCTGCATATGCCGCATTGATTGGTCTGCCCCATGTTCTCATACGAGATTTCAAATACTCCATAAAATCCTTCCCAGATATAGGGGTTTGCGGGCCTTCCATATCTTCTTTAAAAAATTGGCTCTTAAATGCATATATGCTCTCAAACTTCTTGTCTACATATGGCGACACATCTATCACGAAGTCTGGTTCTAACGCAAAGTCCTGGATGTAATAAAAGATAGACTTTGGGCGCCAATGAAGATCATTTCGTGATCCATTCAACTTCCAATTCGCTAGACCTGCATAAAAACAAGCATCGCGTTCCAACTTCGATGCATTTCCATGGTCAGGATGTCTATCGCGTGGGGCATTGAGAAGTACTATTTCAGGTTTTGTTTTTCTTATTTCAGCTATAATGAGGTTGAGATTGGATTTAGAATATTCTATAAAGCCATCACTCATTCCTAAGTTTTCCCTGTAGGACAAGCCAAGTATTCTTGCAGATTCTGCAGATTCTTTCATTCTAATACTTGCACTACCTCTTGTACCTAATTCCCCTTTTGTCAAATCTAAGATGCCTGCTTTATAGCCTTCATCTATGTGTTTTAAGATTGTACCAGCACAGCTCAACTCAATGTCATCTGGATGAGCTGCTATTGCAAGTATGTCGAGTTTATTATCTATCAATGTACTTTATTTTACCACCTGATTAACGCACTACCCCAGGTAAAGCCACTTCCAAATGCAGCGAGTACAATTAGATCATCGTCTTTCACTTTGCCATTCTCCCAAGCTTCGCATAGAGCTATAGGAATTGAGGCAGCGGTGGTATTGCCGTATTTTTGAATGTTATTGTATACTTGATCATCAGTAAGTCCAGCCATTCTTTGGACAAATTGACTAATCCTCAAATTTGCTTGATGTGGTACCAGAAGATTAATATCAGTCGATTTTAATCCTACTTCGTTTAGCGCCTCCAAAATAACCTCTGGGAATTTTTGAACAGCCTTTTTAAAAACTGCTTGCCCATTCATATAAGGCGTGTGCCATTTGTTCTTCACAATCTCATCAGTGACAAATATCCCTCCAAAGGTTTCGTCCTTTTCATTAAAGCCAAAAGCTGCTTTATCATCATGAAAATATCCGCCATGTGCACCTGGGCTAATTAGTGCTAATTCTTCTGCCTTAGTGCCATCTGAATGCAACTTAGTGGTTAACACTCCCTTATTTTCTTCTTCTGTAGGTTGTAAAACAACTGCTCCAGCACCATCTCCAAAAATAACTGCGACTCCTCTACCATCTGTTGTGAAATCAAGTCCCATTGAATGTTTCTCTGAACCAACCAATAGAATGTTTTTATACATGCCAGTTTTTATAAATTGATCAGCTACAGATAGCCCGTATATAAATCCAGAGCACTGATTTCTTATATCCAAAGCGCCAATTTCAGTTTTGCTAATGCCTAATTCTCTTTGCAATAATACACCACAACCTGGAAAGAAATAGTCAGGAGAGAGTGTTGCGAATATGATAAAGTCGATATCTTCTTTTTCTATACCTGCTCGTTTTATCGCAATTTCAGCTGCTTTAACTGCCATTGAAGTGGTCGATTCTTTATGCTTGTCTGCAAATCGCCTCTCTTTTATGCCAGTTCTCTCCTGAATCCATTCATCTGTTGTATCCATATATTGAGTCAACTCATCGTTAGTGACAACTCTTTCTGGGACAAAGTAACCGATACCTGCTATTTTTGAATTTGGCATTTCTGCTGTTTTGGTTCTAGACAACAAGATAGTAAAATGAGCTTTCTTCCCTATAGAATTAAACGAATTGCATTAAGGTCATGCGGAAAGCTTTTTTCTAATGCATTAAATAATATAATAGCTTACTTTTGCGCTTTTTTAGGAGAAACTATTTACATAATTATAGATGTCACATAGACAAAACCAATCACCAGTTAGATTCGTTATTCGTTTATAAAATAATTTCTGTGTTTCAAAATATTAAAAGATATACCCAAAAGCTTTATATAATATCTCTAGTAATCGGCTGTTTTACTGTTTACAACGCTAACCAGGGATACAGCCAAGATGCTACGATAATTGTCGGAAAAGTCGTTGATAAATTTAGTAAAGAGCCTCTGCCATTCGTTGATGTCTATTTTAAATCTGCTAATATAGGGGCATCAACTGATCTGGATGGAATGTATCGCATAGACACCCGATACGCTACGGACTCTTTGACAGCGACATTCATTGGATTTACTCCTGTTACTGTTGGGATTCAAAAAGGAGTCAGAAGGCAAGTCATCAATTTTGAATTAGAAAACTCTTCAGTCATCGCCGATGAAGTTGTTGTTTCTGCCAAGAAACAGAAATATAGAAAAAAAGGTAATCCTGCAGTTGAGTTGATCAAAAAAGTGATGGCTAATAAAGGAGAAAACAGACTCAAAGGCCAACCGCACTACAGTTACGAAAAACATGAAACCATTGAATTAGACCTCAATAACATTACAGATCAATTCAAAGAACGAAAGTTGGTAAAACAGTTGGATTTTGTCTTCGACTATATTGATACATCAGAGGTTAACGGCAAGCTTTATTTGCCACTGTTTATCAAAGAAACACTCGCAGATGTTTATTATCGAAAAAGCACAGATACAGAGAAAACTCATAGAAAAGCAGTCAAGTATACCGAATTCGATGATTTGATTGATGATAAAAGTATCGATGGCATTACAGAAGTCTTGTATCAAGATGTCGATATTTATGAGAATAGGATACTTATTCTAGGAAGCCAATTCCAGAGCCCTTTGGCTAAGGTTGGACTCAATTTTTATCGATACTACATCAAAGACACCATTTCATATAAAGGAGATAGTGTCATCGTTATGAATTTTATTCCAAAAAACAAACTCACAAAAGGCTTCACAGGCGAAATGTACATTACCCATAAGGATAACTACTTCGTGAAAAAAATTAAATTGGGCATCATAAATGGCATTAGTTTGAATTTTGTGCGGGATTTGATGATTGATCAAGAATACGAGAGATATGGGGAAACGTTTGTATTGACAAAAGATCAAATAACCGTTGATTATTCTTTATCAGAAAACGGATTAGGGTTCTATGGCACTAAGGATGTTCATTATCGCAATTATTCATTTGAACCTCCCGAAGATGATTCGGTATTCAGTGGATCAGACAAAGTCATTGATGACAAAGACGCTTATTCTAAAGATGAAAGTTATTGGTCAAAAAATAGGATAGCAGAACTGTCGGAGAGTGAGCGGGATGCGTATTTGATGATAGATTCATTGAATAATGATCCAACATTCAAACGAGTAAAAACGGGTGTAAAAATATTGACAACTGGCTACATTCCAGCTGAACCCATCGATATTGGTCCAATACCTACATTTTTTAGTTCAAATGATGTGGAAGGATCTAGGATTAAACTTGCTGCTGAGACGTCACACAGTTGGAACAGTAAATTTAGAGTAGGCGGTTATGGTGCCTATGGTTTTCGAGATGAAGCTTTCAAATATTCTATGTTTGGTATCTATTCTTTCACTCCAGATTTCAAAGCCAATCCTAGGAAGTATCTGTATGTTGAACACTCTAATGATGTGAATTTTCCAGGTGTGGACCTGGATTTCATCAAAGGAGATAATGTGTTGTTATCATTCAGGAGAGGGATAGCAGACAAAATGATTTTTAATCGATTTGGTCTTATTCAGTATGTTAATGAAGGTGGTCTATTTGATTGGACTTTATCTTTGCGTAGAGATAATCGAAGACCTCATGGTAACCTAGAACTCAATTTTATTGAAAATGACATTCCACAGCAATTAACCAATATACATACGGCAGAGGCTGGTATTAAGATAAAGTTTGCGCCAAATGAACAATTTCTTCAAGGGAGACAATACAGAACGCCTGTATTTACCCGATTTCCTGTATTTACTTTTTCCTATAATGTGGGTGTAAAGGCTTTAGGTGGTGAATATAACTACCACAGAGTATCGCTGAATATGTTTAAGAAATTTAATCTTTCCGTATTCGGACACACTCTTTTTGAAGTTGAAGCAGGTAAAATATTTGGAGATAATTTACCATTCGTATTATTGGAGTTACCGAGGGCGAATCAGACATTTGCTTATCAATTAAGAGCATACAATCTCATGAATTTCCTCGAATTTGCAACAGATCAGTACATAGAAACAAACATTCAACATTTTTTTGCAGGATTTTTCACCTACAGAATACCATTGATTAAGAAACTAAAACTTAGAGAAGTTGTCTCAGCCAAACTCATATGGGGCAAATTCACAGATGCCAACAATCCTGAACTTAATCCGCAATTGCCACAATTTCAACTAAATGAAGATGGAATTCCAGAGACGTACTCTTTGGAAGGTGCTCCTTACGTAGAAGTCAGTGCAGGACTGTATAACATCTTCAAAGTATTGAGAATAGACGTTGTCAAGCGACTTACTTATTTGGATAATCCTAATTTACCTACGTTGTTTGGTACGAAAGGTATGGGCATAAGAGCACGTTTTAAAGTAGACTTTTAATAACTTTGTGTTATGACCTGGAAAGAAAATGCCCAGCAAATGGTTTATTCGTGTATAAACCCAATTGTTCAGCTCTTTATCAAAGTTGGTATTACGCCGAATATGATTACGTTTTTCGGCTTTATACTGAACTTAGCGGCAGCCATTATCCTTATCGCAGGGGCAGAATATGGTGACAGATTGAATCATAGTTTCGTCGGCATAGCAGGGTTGGTTATTTTGTTTGCTGGTCTTATGGACATGGTAGACGGCCGATTAGCACGAGTTGGGAATATGGCGAACAAATATGGAGCCTTATATGACTCTGTTATTGATAGGTTCAGCGAAATGTACATGTTCTTAGGCATTTGTTATTACCTTATTTCACATGACTATTTTTTGAGCTCAATATTTGCCTTTATAGCTATGATTGGTTCTATTATGGTTAGTTATACAAGGGCAAGGGCAGAAGGATTAGGAGTAGACTGTAGTGTAGGGATAATGCAACGTCCAGAAAGAATATTGATTGTTGGTATTTCTGCTGTATTGTGTGGAATAACTTCTATGATTATTGGATCTGATTTTAAAATCAATGTGGATTGGCTACCAATACCTTTATTTGAAACTATATCAGTGTTCACATTTCCAATTTTTATACTTGCAATTGGGGCAAATATGACGGCATTCAAACGATTGGCATATGCCAAAGAAGAATTAAGTAAAATGGAGAATCATGATTTCTGATCTGCAAAAAAGTCAATATCAATATCCAGGTTCTCAAGGATTACCTGAGCATTATCCACAGCCTCCGGATTCTGATAAATTATTGTTTTATATCCAACGTAATCACAACATGAATACGGTTGTTTACGAAGTCAATGAGCTTCAACATGGGGGTATAAACAAAACTTATCCTATGCACGCCTATTGGCTCAAGTACAATACAGGTGGTGAAATACAGGAATTAAATTTTTATCAAAGCAAATTGGCTTATGGCTATGAATCTGAAATGATAAACCAAGATTCTTTTGAATTCAATTTTGTTTCTTATAAAGAATTGAAATTTTACATAGCAAAAGATTCGACGGAAAAATTTAATGCCTATTGCAACATAAACGGCCATATGTCTGTCTTGAAAAATATATACGTTTATGCAGTTGAATTGGGTGTATTCCCTACTGTAAAATTTATCGAACTTTATGGCATTCATGCTCAATCAGGAATACCAGCTTATCAAAGAATCAATATAGATCAATGAAGCAACATTATGTTTCTAATAGTGAAGAATCGTCTAGGATGTTTAAAAGTGATTTCTTTGAAATGTTCTCAAAAGTACATTACAGCGTTCCACTCCTAATATTTGTGCCTACAATTATGTACTTCCTTTATAAAGGGATCAGCTCACCAATGAGTCTATTGTATGGTGTACTTTACTTTATGTTGGGCTTTTTTGTGTGGACAGTAACTGAATATGTCATGCATAGATTTATATTTCACTTTGAACCAAATTCGAAACTAGGCAAACGATTGCATTTTATATTTCACGGTGTACACCATGATTACCCAAAAGACAGATTGAGGCTAGTATTGCCACCAGCAGTTAGTATTCCGTTAGCCACAATGTTTTACTTCTTATTTAGAAACATCATTAAGACTGATGGATTTTATTCGTTTTTTGCAGCCTTTTTAATTGGATACCTCATTTATGATATGATTCACTATGCAATACATCATGTACAGTTTAAAGGTAAATTGTGGAATATTTTGAAATCACACCATTTGAAACACCATTACGTATATCCAGAAAAAGGATATGGCGTAAGCAGTCCTTTGTGGGATAAGATAGCTCGCACAGAATTTCCAATAGATAAAAAAGAAACTTCCAAGTCTGCTTAATACAGATGAGACGCAAAACAATATGACCGGCAGATTTAGTAAGAAAAGCCTTCTTTTTTATCTTCTATTTATGGTAGCTTACCTAGGATGGATTTTCCTTGGTATTGGATTTCGCTCGGATCATTTGCCATTCATCTTATTATTAGGGATATCCTATTTACTCACAGAAAAAACACACCGATTCTTCCTTTCTGCAGTCATGTTAGCCATGTCTTGGGTTCTACTAGATAGCCTTCGAGTATTCCCATCATATTTATATAATACTGTGCATATTGAAGAAGTCTATAATTTAGAACTGCGGTTTTTTGGAATCGAAAATGCATCTGGTGAGCGCATAACTCCAAATGCCTATCTAAAAACTATTTCAAGTCCTTTTTTAGACTGGATTACCGGCTTTACCTATTTGATGTGGACACCAGTACCATTTCTATTTGGAATCTACTTGTTTTTTAAAGATAAATCATTGCTTCTTCGCTATTCCATTTGCTTTTTTGTTGCAAATGTGATTGGTGTGATCATTTATTATACCTATCCAGCCGCACCTCCATGGTATGTTGATATGTATGGATTTGAGAAGCATTTGGACATTCCAGGTAGTGCTGCTGGATTAGTACGATTTGATGAACTGACAGGCACTACCATATTCCAAGATATTTACAGCAAAAGTTTCAATGTTTTTGGTGCAATACCATCTTTACACTCGGCATATCCCATTATAAGCGTCTATTATGCTCGAAAACATGGCTTAAAAATTGGATATATTTTGCTTGTTATCTTCATGATTTCAACATGGTTTTCAGCCGTTTATTCAATTCATCATTATGTTGTAGATGTTGTATTGGGTATATTTTGTGCTATATTTGCAATTGCATTATTTGAGCTTATAGTACTTCCATCGAAGGCAGGGAATCCAATTAGAAAACTCACTAACTATTTAAATTTAAATTATGCTTCACAAGAAAATGCAGGCATATGATACGCCACAAAAAGTTATGGACCTTGGGTTATACCCATACTTCAGAACTATAGAATCTGAGCAAGATACGGTCGTTAAAATCAATGGCAAAGATGTCTTGATGTTTGGCTCCAATAGTTATTTAGGTTTGACCATTCACCCTAAATTGAAGGAAGCAACCAAACAAGCAGTCGATAAATATGGTTCAGGGTGTGCAGGATCTCGATTTCTCAATGGCACATTAGACCTTCACCTCGAGCTAGAAAGGCGTTTGGCTGAATTTGTAGGCATGGAAGGTGCGCTGGTATTCAGTACTGGTTATCAAGTAAATTTGGGAGTTGTATCCTCATTATTAGGCAGACATGATTACCTGATATTGGATGAGTACGACCACGCGTGTATCATTGATGGTGCTAGATTGTCTTTCGCAAAAGTGTTGAAGTATCGACACAATGACATGGAATCATTGGAAAAGGTTTTGAAAAAGTGTGAGCCTGATAAAATAAAATTGATCGTTACAGACGGTGTTTTTTCTATGGAAGGTGATATTTGCAAATTGCCAGAAATGTCTGCACTTGCTAAGCAATACGACGCCAACATTATGATTGATGACGCACACTCGTTAGGCGTCCTAGGTAAAAATGGAAGAGGGACGGCTGACCATTTTGGGATGACAGAAGATGTTGATTTAATCATGGGTACTTTCAGTAAATCATTGGCAAGTATTGGTGGTTTCATAGCAGCTGACAAGTATACAATCAATTACCTAAAACACAACGCTCGATCGTTGATATTCAGTGCAAGTATAGCACCTGCAAATGCTGCTAGTGTCCTTGCTGCTCTTGACTTAATGCAAGAAGAGCCAGAGCGTATAGCCAAACTGTGGGACAACACTCATTATGCGCTTAAGCTACTGAAAGAAGCAGGCTTTGAAACTGGACATACAGAAACACCAATTATCCCTGTTTATGTCAGAGATGATTTCAAAACATTCACCTTAACAAAACGATTGTTAGAAGAAGGTGTATTTGTAAATCCTGTAGTCTCCCCTGCTGTCCCAAGTAGTTCTAGTTTGATTAGATATTCACTCATGGCAACGCACAGTTTTGGACAAATTGAAGAGTCAATTCACAAAATAAAAACCATCGCAAAAGAGATCGGTATTTTTGAATTACAAAAGGAATTGCATGGAAATTGAGATTCGAGAGGTCTCAACAACTGCTGAACTAAAGTCCTTTATTGATCTTCCACACTCATTATACAAAGGCGACAAATACTACGTGCCTGAACTGTTCATGGCTCAAAAAGAGATTCATAATGAAACTAAGAATCCCTACTTCAAACATGCCAAAGCGATACGATATCTTGCTTATTCTGACAATAAAATTGTTGGTAGAATAGCTGCTCATGTCGATCACAATTACAATAGCTACCATCAGTCAAATGTTGGTTTTTTCGGATTCTACGACGTTGAGGACAATGTAGACATATCTAAAGCTTTGTTTGATCGAGCCAAAGATTGGTTGCGAAACCAAAATGTCGATCGCATTTTAGGCCCGTTTTGTTATTCGTTAAGCACAGATACCGGAGGATTATTGGTTGATGCTTTTGATAGCTCTCCCTTGGTCATGATGACCTACAATTACCCCTACTATGTCAGGCATGTTGAGGCGTGCGGATTTACCAAGGAGATGGATTTATTTGCCTACATGATCTACACAAGGAAAGCTTCTGAAAAGTCAGTAAAATTAGAAAAGCTACTTACGGAAAGGCTTCTTAGAAACGGCATCACCATTCGCAACCTGAATAAAAAAAACTATACAGAAGAAATCAATAAAGCAAAAGACATTTACATTCAAGCTTGGGAGAAGAATTGGGGTTTTGTGCCCCCTACTGATGAAGAATTCCAACATCTGGCAGACGCGCTTAAATTACTCCTAGATGAAGACTTTGCCTTTTTGGCGGAGCATGATGGTAAACCCGTTGGTTTTTTTGTGTCTTTACCTAACATCAATGAGATTACAATCAATTTCAAAAAAGGCAGACTCTTTCCTTTCAATATATTCAAACTTTTATTGAACAAGAAAAAAGTCAAACGAGTCAGAATTGCTCTGCTTGGTGTCATCGAAGAATACAGAAATCGAGGGATTGAAGCAGTCTTTTATGCGAAGAATATCAATGAAGCTAAACGAAGAAATTTGATAGGCGGTGAAGCATCTTGGATTTTAGAAAATAATGAAGAAATGGTGAAAGGTGCGGAGAAACTCAATGGAGAAAAATATAAAACGTATCGGATATATGGGCAGGAGCTTTAACTAGTCTGAAGTATGAAGTCCTTGTAGGCGTCCCGCCTCAAGCGAGTATAAGGTCAAAGAGTCACTTAGATGAGATTTCACAAGAACTACTTCAGATAATGAGTGGTTGAGAACGTATCAAAAAGCCAAAAGAAGTCCCAAATTAATTTAGTGCACGGTAAATAAAGGCAGAAGTTAATCTTAATTATTAGCTAGGTGCTTAGGTGCCTAGGTGAATATGCAAAATGGAAAAAATACTGATTACAGGAGCAAGTGGATTTGTGGGTTCGTGGCTAGTACAAGAAGCTTTAGACCAAGGATTGCATGTCTTTGCAGGAATCAGAAAATCCAGTAGTCAACAATATCTTCAAGACAGTCGGATAAATTTCTTTTATATCGATTTCTCAAACGCTGAATCCTATAAAAAGCAATTAGAAAAGGAACAATTTGATCACATCGTACACAATGCAGGAGTTGTAAGAGCACTAAGGAATGAAACCTTTTATGAAGTGAATACAACATACACCGAAACATTTCTGAATACCATTAAAAATGTGCTGCCTAACTTGAAAACACTTTGCTACATCAGTAGTATAGCTGCTTGCGGATCAGCAGATACGGCAGGAATCCATGCGCTTACACCAGATATGAAGCCAAGCCCTCCTACACATTACGGCAAATCAAAGCTTCAAGCAGAAAAAGTAGTGCAATCAAGCACATTACCATACTTAATATTCAGACCTACAGCTGTTTACGGTCCAAGAGATCAAGATATACTGAAACTGTTTAAGGGGATAAAAGTGGGGATTGCACCATTAATAGGGATGCAAGAGTCCATTCTGAGCTTTATTTATGTTAAAGATTTGGTGAGATTGATTATTTCAGCCAATTTATCAACAGTAAGGAATAAGATTTATGTGGTTAGTGATGGTGTCGACTATGTTGGAAATACATTCCACAAAGAAGTAGCTAAAATCATGGGTAAAAAGGCTTTATATCCTAGAATACCACTACCTATTGTAGCCTTTTTAGGGTTGATGTCAGAGTTTAAAAGTAAGCTAACAAAGAAGGCAGACACCTTCAATTTGGATAAAGTAAATGAATTAAGGGCCAGAAACTGGCGCTGTGACGTCACAGAGTTAAAAAAAGATTTTAATTTCGAGCCCGATTTCACGTTGACTGAATCGTTGTCAGAAACATATCAATGGTATCGGGATAATAATTGGATATAAACTAGAAACAAACTATGGCAGAAGTTAAAGCAAAAACAGCATCAGGCAAACTAGGAATTCTAACACCTGGACTTGGAGCCGTTGCTACCACATTTATCGCAGGTTGTATAGCCGTTAAAAAAGGCCTTGGACAACCGATTGGTGCATTTACTCAAATGGGCACAATCCGCCTTGGAAAGCGTACAGAAAATAGAAAGCCCAACATCAACAAAGTTGTGCCTTTGGCTCAAATGGATGACCTTGTATTTGGTGGATGGGACATCTTCGAAGACAATGTATATGAGGCCGCGACAAATGCTCAAGTCCTAGATCAACGGTTACTAGATCAAATCAAAGATGAACTATCAGCGATAAAGCCGATGAGAGCAGTTTTCGATCCGACCTATGTAAAGCGTATTGAAGGGCCAAATGTAAAGTCTGCCCCAACCAAAATGGACCTTGCTGAACAATTGATGGAAGACATCAAAACATTTAAAGCAGATAACAATTGTGAACGTGTAGTCATGGTATGGTGCGGTTCTACAGAAATCTACATTGAAGAATCAGATGTCCATCAAACTGTTGCTTCTCTGGAAGAAGGATTACGCAATAATCATCCGGACATAGCGCCGAGTATGATCTATGCCTATGCTGCTGTTAAAATGGGAGTACCATATGCCAATGGTGCACCTAATCTTTCCTGTGATGTACCTGCTATGGTAGAATTAGCAGCACAAACAGGTACGCCAATTGCAGGCAAGGATTTCAAGACTGGTCAGACCTTGATGAAAACTGTTTTAGCTCCTGGTTTAAAGGCAAGATACTTAGGAATTGATGGATGGTTTTCAACAAATATTTTAGGAAACAGAGATGGTGCTGTCTTAGATGATCCAGATAATTTTAAAACTAAAGAAGTATCTAAATTAGGTGTATTAGAACAAATTCTGGAGCCAAATCTTCATCCAGAATTGTATGGCGACATGTATCATAAGGTGAGAATCAATTACTATCCGCCTCGTGGTGATAATAAAGAAGGATGGGACAACATTGACATCAAAGGCTGGTTGGGCTATCCAATGCAAATTAAAGTCGATTTCTTATGCAGAGATTCGATCTTAGCAGCGCCTTTGGTATTGGATTTAGCTTTGCTTTTGGATCTTGCTAAACGAGCAGAAATGAAAGGTATCCAAGAATGGTTATCCTTTTACTTGAAGTCACCGCAGGCAGCTAAAGGTTTACACCCCCAACACGATCTTTTTAAGCAGTTTGAAAAGCTTAAGAATACAATTAGACACATAGGCGGTGAAGACTTGATCAATCATTTGGGTCTTGACTATTATGAATAAATGAATGCCGTAGCTAAGATCTTCGCCAGTGGTTTTGGGGCTGGATTTTCTCCAGTAGCTCCTGGAACTGCCGGTAGTTTACTTGCGTCTACCATCATATTTGCCTTGTATTATTTTGGTGTTTCTATTCACCTTATCCCACTGTTGATTATAACACTATCTGTAACAATTATCGGCGTAATGGCAACCAATATTGTTGAAGGGGAATGGGGAAAAGATCCGTCGAAAGTTGTCATCGATGAAATAGCAGGTATTCTTATTTCCTTAGTATTGATACCTATAAGTCCGACTACTATTCTCGCTTCATTTGTCTTATTCAGAATCTTTGACATTTGGAAACCGTTGGGTATTAGAAAATTAGAAGATCTCAAAGGAGGGATTGGTGTAATGGCTGATGATTTATTGGCAGGCGTCTATGCAAATTTGACATTACAATTGATCTTATATTTCAATTTGTTTGGGTGAGTAAGAATCAACAATCCAGTGTAAAGGTGGCATTGATTCCATCATTCTTCAGGTACAACGCGACGGCTCTTAGTGCCACATTCGTGGACAAATCAATAGCATTGGGACTTCATTATATGTTTGGTGTTGATGAGCTGATTGCTACTCCTGTCGGAATGTCCTTCGGAGCTATCATCGCTTACTTTCTAGGTAGGAATTGGGCTTTTATGTCAACGGATCGAAAGATTTCATCACAAGGGCTAAGGTTTTTATTTATTACTCTAGGCAATATGACATTAAATTGGTTATTGGTGTGGTTACTAAGAGATGTAGTTGGCATGGAAGATTACTATTTAATGAGTCCAATTGCAGGAGTAATTGTCGGATTATTTTTTAGTTTTCCAATGCAGCGTTATTTTGTATACAAATAAAACCATTGGATAAAAAAACAATTCGATTTATTGTCAATCCATTTTCTGGAGTTTCAAATAAACAGAACATTAATGATTTGATTAAAAAAAGTCTTGACTTGACTTTTTATGAATACGACTTAATGTACACTGAAGCTCCAATGCATGCAAATGAAATAGCCAAACAATCTGTAGTAGAAAACATTGATTCAGTCATAGCCATAGGTGGTGATGGGACAGTGAATGAAGTTGCTTCTCCCCTATTAAATACACCTGTTAGTCTGGGCATAATACCAGGTGGATCTGGCAATGGTTTTGCAATGCATTTAGGTATCGGCAGGAATATGAAAAAAGCAATCAGTCACCTCAATCGAGCAAAAGAAACGATTATTGACACCTGCAAAATTAATGATGAATTTTATTTGAACTTGGCTGGTGTGGGTTTTGATGCTTCGGTTGCATATTTTACAAAACAATCATCCAGTAGAGGTTTTAAAGTCTACTTCAATAGTGCCATGAAAGAAGCGCTCAAGTATGAGAACATAAAGTATAGAATCAAATATGATGATGTGCTTGTGGAAGATAAATTTCTATCCATCAATGTTGCAAACGCTTCTATGTTTGGTTATAATTTTAGAATTGCACCGCTAGCAAATTTGCACGATGGATTATTAGACGTGGTAATGATCAAAGACGCTAGCAAAGCTAGATACATCACCTCAGTGTGGCGATTTTTGAATAGCTCTTTGCATAAGAGTCCGATAGTTGAAATCAAAAGAGCAAAGTCTCTTACCATTGAAAGTGACAAGCCAATGCATTATCATCGGGATGGAGAAGGCGCTATCACCACAGACAAACTAGCATTTTCCATTAACCCATTGTCTTTGAGATTACTTGTCCCTGAATCGTATTCATTATAGCATGATCTCTATACTCATTCCTGTATATAATAATGATGTAACAGAATTAGTCAAGAATATTGATGAACAAAGTAAAATTTTAAATATTCCATATGAAATCATCATAGTAGATGACAATTCTAATACAAATGCAAAAGAAGTTAATAGACCTATAGCCGATTATGATTCTGTTAAATATGAAGAACTATCTAGGAATATCGGTCGTTCAAGAATTAGAAATTTAATGGCCGAAAAGGCAACATATGACACTTTGATATTCCTCGATAGTGATAGCCAAATAAGTGGAAATACAAATTTTTTAAAAAATTATATAAAACTCATCGAGTCATTTTCAATTGTTAACGGGGGAAGAATTTATGCTCAAAAAATAAAGAAAAAAGAGACCATTTTACACCATACTTATGGACGTATAAAGGAGTGTCCATCTGTAGAGAAACGCAACAAATTCCCAATTAGATATTTTCATAGCAATAACTTCATGGTAAAAAAATCACTCCTACTTGCCTACCCTTTTCCGAATATGAAAACTGGTTATGGATATGAAGATCTCGTTTTCGCAACTAGCGTATCAAAGGCTGGCAATCAAATAAAACACCTCGATAATCCTGTTGAACATAATGATCTTATATCATCAAAACAATTCCTTTTAAATGTCCAGTCTGCCAATACAAATTTGCTCGACTTTTATCATGCTGACTTGATTCAAGAAACGCCATTACTCAACACATATAATCGCTTAAAGACAATTGGATTATTAGATATTGTTAGATTTATGTTGAGCAAAAACATCTCTCATATAAGAGCTAATCTTATGTCTACAAACCCTAGCCTTTTCTATTTAGATTTGTTTAAACTAAACGACTTTATTAGTCAGGCTAAAGTTCGGCGCTAACACTTTTAAGATTCTTAATACACTAAGAGAATGCCCGTTGCTGAAAGCACATATCAGAATCACTAATAAGAATTAAGAGCTTCATTTATAATACCGAGGCACGTTCAAGTCCGAAAAGCGAGACGCCATCAATGACTCTATTCATAATGATACGTCCCTGTCTCATCCTCAATTAATACCTCATTTTTATCCGCATCTTCCACGTGTCCAATAACAGCAGATTCTATTTTAAACTCAGCAGCGATATCCATCAACTGCTGTGCATATGACTCCTTGCAATAAATTTCTAAGCGATGTCCCATATTGAATACTTGATACATTTCTTTGCGACTTGTCCCAGATTCTTCTTCGATTAAGGAAAACAATGGAGCCCTTAAAGCAGAAGGTTTCTTTATTACTTTTTTATTGGAAATGAATTTTAAAACCTTAGTTTGTCCACCACCTGTACAATGTATGATGCCGGAAACAGGAATTTTCTCTTTAAGAATAGCACTCAGTAAAGGCAAGTAACTCCGAGTTGGAGATAAGACCAACTGACCTATGGGAATCTCTCCTACTCCATCAATAGTGAGATTATCTGTAAGAATTTTGGAACCACTATAGCTAAGTTCTTTTGGCATTTCTGGGCTAAAGCTTTCCGGATATTTATCTCTGTACTGATGATGAAAAACATCATGCCTTGCACTTGTCAACCCGTTACTCCCAGTACCACCATTGTAGTTGGTTTCATATGTTGCTTGACCATGTGAGCTGAACCCAACGATCACGTCTTTATCTTGCATATTGTTGATGATAAGCTCGGCTCGCTTCATCCTCGCAAAAGTCGTAAAGCCAATATCTATTGTTCTAACTATATCACCTACATCAGCCGTCTCACCTCCTGCAAGTTGGATATCAACACCATAAGACCGCATAGTGTCAGTAAATTCTTGAGAGAAATTAATGATTGTCTTAATCACTTCACCTGGAATCAAAAGTTTATTCCTTCCAATGGTTGATGATAAGACAATATTGGAGACACACCCGACACATCCCATGTCATCGATATTCATCACAATAGCATCTTGTGTCACACCTTTCCAAACGGATAAATCACCTGTTTCTTTCCAATAGATATACGCTAAACTGGTTTTCGTTCCTGCTGTATCCGCATGCATAATGTTGCAATAAGAGTCATCTTTTCCAACTACATCTGGCAAGATTTTACAAAAAGCTGAAGGATACAGGCCCTTGCTAAGATGCTTGATTGCTTCATGCACTTCTGATTTGTCTGCAGACACACCTCTTGCTGCATAATTTTTAGAATCACTCATTAACACAAAAATACTATCTTAATGTGAGATAAGTTATAATGAAATGACTCAATTCACATATTGAATAAAGCTTATTCATGTCTCTTATTATAATAACTTATATATGTAAGGCCTTGATATCATCCACACAGAAAATAATTTAATTTTTAGTTACTTTTTGTTATAGAATCGAATTTCGTAGTACTAATTTGGATGTACTTTTATGTATAGTTTGATATTTAAGTAATTCAATTTAGGTCTACTTTAACTACGGTTAACATTAGGGGTGAAAGTAATTTATAAAGAATAAGATTCTAAATTGAAAGAACTGTACTTGTATAAATCTTTAACTAACAAATATTGGAATTAAATAACCTTCGCTGTTTAATAAGTAGCCCCGTAAGAAGAAGAAAGCTTGTACAACTTTTATCAGAATCACAAGTAGAAAGTCTATTGAATGAATATCAAGAACTACCAAAGAATTTTGCTATCCATCTAATTGATAAATCCACGATCAACAATAACATCGATCAATTCTATTCACTTACAAATTCATTCTTTTGGGTACTTATAGATGACGACTCAGACAACTCTTATCCTGAGATTTATAAGACGGCAATTCATCAAACAGCTTGGGATGTCATTACACTACATTATGAACGTGAGTTACTTTTAGTAATCGATAAGTGTTTGAACGCAAACAATTTATTTTCAGAACACAAGAGAACTGAATATATCCAATTTGAAAGGATAAACAAGTCTTTGATAACACTGAATGTTGATAGTATTTATTTATTTACTAACCTAAATCAAGATACTCTTATATACTATAAGACTGAAAATGGAATCATCAAGTCTGAGAAAATTCGAGAGTCTATTGCTCATTTAGAAATTGAACTTGTAAAATATAATTTCTTCAGAATAAGCGATTTCTTTATCGTAAATAGCTTTTATACAGATGGTATAGCCAATTTATAATTTAGATAATGACTATTAAAAAAATGCTTTTATCGATCTATAAGTAAATATTCTACCCTTGTTATCTGGTGAATGTAAAAGACACAAATTTACAGTATGTCAGAGAGTTGACAAATATAAATCAGGGCTGTCATGTCTACGACACCAGTACGTGAAATCATGTTCTTTCGATGTCTCTCAACTGTATTTTTTGCGATTCCGAGGATTTCACTTATCTCGAAGCTACTTTTATGGCATGCAACCAGCTTTAAAATTTCTAATTCTCTTTTAGATAACAAATCCTTATATTCTTTTTTCTGTCCTCGGTTATAAAACAGGTACGGATGTAACTATGACTATGGGAGATTTTCCTGAATTAATGTTGAGATTTCTAATTTAGGGGACTTCCTATAATACTCTTCTAGATATTACTGGAAACAACTATCATTACCGATTAAAATTATGGTCCTCTTCCTGGAACGGAATTAGAAATAGGTACACATACAGTGGTTTATCAAGCTGTTGATGACGATGGTAATTCAGCGACTTGTGAATTTGACGTCATCGTCAAAGACACAGAATGCCCAGAATTCATCACTACCCTACTAGGTGACCAGACAGTAGAATGCGATGCCGTACCAGTAGCATTTGAGGTCATACCACAATGGCATACCTCTGACAATTGTACAGACGCACCAGATGTAATCGTCGAATTTGTCGAAGTCAGAACAGATGGAAATTGTGAATTCAATTATGAATTAAAGCGAACGTGGACGATTACTGACGAAGCTGGAAACAGCTGTTCACACGATACGCCTTGTACGGGAACAGGTATTGTGACTGCAACAGCGTCTGATGCTTGTGGAGACGAAAATATCACTGGTGAATTATTGAGCTGGACGATTAGCTACAATAACGGTGTATCAACTACAGTCACTACGGCTGAAGGAACTGAGGTGTCCATTGATACTGAAGCTGGAAGTCCTGGAGATGAGCACACGGTGAGCTTTACAGTCACAGATGGCTGTGGAAACAGTAGTTCAACATCAAGTTCGATTACATTTGGAGACGATAAGAATCCAGTTCCATTATGTATAGCTGGTGTCACTACTGCCTTTATAGCAGAAACTGGCACGGTGGATGTTTGGGCAGCAGACTTTGATTTGGGCAGTTTCGATAATTGCACCGATGTGAGTTTCACTGCAATAAGATCTGGTGGAGATCCTGATTCAGCTCAAGCCAACATCACATTTGCATGTGAAGATTTAGAATC
>CALLFA010000115.1 GCA_937997635.1 uncultured Saprospiraceae bacterium
ATCGATGGGTTGAATCAGGCACTTGTGTATTTTGGTGGCTTACCACAAATCATCCAAAGTGATAATCTCAAAAGCTTTGTGATCAAGTCGGATAGATACGAACCAACATTTAATGAGTTGTGTATTCAATTATCCTCCTATCGAGGGCTAAAATAAAAAAGCGGCAACCAAAATGGCAACCGCTTTATGTAACTATCTGATTATCAACATCAGTAGCAGCCCGTAGGGGATTCGAACCCCTGCTACCAGGATGAAAACCTGGCGTCCTAACCCCTAGACGAACGGGCCAATAGTATTTGCTTTAGGATAGAAATATCAGACATTCAAGTTCATATCCACCCTACATTTCATTATAATGACATTAACATCAAAAAATGAACACTTTTCTTCAAAAGCGATGCAAATATATAATAGTTTCTTATAAGTTTGAAGTATCTCTTGAAATTAAATTTTTACCAGATCTTGGCACTGAAAATCAAGCATTTATACACTTATTTGGGTTGTTTGCTCCTCTTTATGGGGACTTCTGCTACAGCACAAGAAAGCTTTGGGGGTTACCCACTTGGATTATTGCATCCAGAACTAGAGGCAAAACAAAAATCTGCGCCTACCAAAATAGCGTCGTTGAATGATGCAGATATGAAAGTGATCAACTCTACGTCTTTGTTTGCTGTGCGCAAAACGCTCTCAGTAGTCGATAAAGATGGTCATTGGCAGCAGATCTCACCAAACTCATGGCGATGGTCTATGTCCTTTGAGTTGGTCGATCAATTGCCTGTGGCTTTCGTATTTGATGACTTTGAAATGCCTTCACATTCTAGATTGTTTATCTATAATCAAGATGGAAGTCAAGTGCTGGGATCTTATACGTCAGCCAATAATAATAACACGAAAGAGTTTATGTCAGACCTCATCAGTGGAGAGGAAGTGCTTATCGAACTAATCATTGAACAAGCCAATAGTCAGCCTACATTGCCTTTTGAGATTGACCATGTCTATCAGTCTTATATTCCTCTGGAGGCGATGTCGTCAGCGATGGAGGTGGATACAGGCTTTATGGCTTCTCTCGCCTGTCACCCCAATGCCAATTGCCCTGATGGCGATTTATTTGACAATGAAAAAAGAAGTGTGTGTCGGATATTGATGGTCCTTGAGGAAGGACTGGTGTTTTGTAGCGGCACACTAATGAACAATACCCTTGAAGATCAGCGTCCACTTATTCTTAGCGCTTTTCATTGTCAGGACTATTTGACACCATTACATCAATTTTGGCGTTTTGATTTTAATTTTTTAACGCCAGGTTGCGACAATCCAGATGGAGCGCCTGGATTTAATCGGATCATCGGGTGTAGACAGTTGGCAGGGTATCGAGATTCAGATATGTTGCTACTCGAATTAAATTTTAATGTGCCTTCTTCTTTTGATGTGTATTATGCTGGGTGGAATAGAGATGAAACATTCATTCCCCAACCTGCTTATCAACTGCATCATCCATTGGGCGACGTTATGAAAATTTCTTTAGACAACGATGACTTACTGGTGTTTGATGATGATATCACCTGGGACAACACCACAGTGACATCTCCTTCAACACATTATCGTTGTGTGTTGGATGTCGGTGCTCACCAAGTTGGTTCGTCTGGTGGTCCCCTGATGGATGATGGTGGTAGGGTCGTCGGTCAATTACATGGTGGAGGAGTGGATACACTTGATTGCAGTGTGAATCGTTCATTTTATGGTCGGCTATCGACTTCATGGACAGGTGGGGGAGAAGATATCTCTAGACTGCAAGATTGGCTTGATCCATTTAACTCAGATACACTATTCATAAATGGGTTGAATCAAGGAGAGAGTGCACTTGTCTATCAGCTTGTTGGTAATGTGTCCTTGTCAGATGGCACCCCAGTTCCTAATGTTGAGGTCCTTTTAGCAGGGGAAGGCGTAGGATCACAATTTACAGATCGAAATGGAAATTTTGTGCTCAGCAATATTCCCATTTTAGCCGTGTTTTCCTTGACACCAACGTTACCCAATTTCCAAATTGCAGAAGGCTTATCTGTCACAGATGTATTATTAGCCCAACAGGCGATTATCGGCAACAGAGCATTTGACAGCAATATTCAGGAGTTGGTATCTGATGTGTCAGGAGACGGTACTGTATCGGCAGCTGATCTGGTTCAGATGGTCAATGTGATTTTAGGCCTACAAACAGAATTCGGTTCTCAAAGAGTGTGGGGCTTTTTTCCCGAACAAATGGTATTCCCTAGCGATCAAGAAGTACAGTTTACTGCTTACAAACTTGGTGACGTGAATTTTTCTTTCTCCTTCGAGAATTAATATCAATGCTTGAGTTGGGACACCTGCAAGGACGGACACTCAATTACACTTGAGGCGGGACGCCTTCAAGGACGACTCCTTTATGGACGTACTCCCCATTAAACCAAATGTCAAATCTTAATCAACTTTGACCTTAATTTTTGATTAGTTGTTCTGTGGGTCAAGGTAATCAAATAATGACCAGGCTGCAATCCAGAAATATCCAGCTCAATCCGATTCAACGGACCTATCTGGGTACGGAGATTTCTGCCGGCCATATCCACAATGCTGACATGCCACTTATTTACATCTAGATCATTTGGTAAGTCAAGAGTCACATGGTCTTTTGCTGGATTGGGAAATAAGGTAAAATCTTCCAGTATTGAAAAATCATCAGTTGGCGTGGTGCTGGCATCGGTAATGCTAAAGCCATCAAGTCCTGCTTCCACAATATGACCGTTTTCCAAATCGCTTGTTTCTACAACGAATTGCAGGCTATCCATGCTTGAGAAAAGTCCAGATATGGCCACATCACTTCTGCTATTCCACATGCCAGTTTGGTCCTCCATAACTGTAAACGAGTCCAACAGGCGTACATCATTTCCTCTTTGAATGTATACCTTCAACGTGTCATCCAAATCCGTATTTCCACCTCCATTGAAAAACCATGCGGAGTAATTCAACATTGGATTTTCCATATTGCTTAGGTCTGTAAGTGGTGAAGTCAATCGTGCTATACCGCCATCGACATCATCATCACCCGCTTGCCCTCCACCATTTCCAGTGACATAACAAGAGTTGCCGAGATCACCTTCCAAATCTTGATTGACATTTGATAGTAGTGAACCAAATGTAGTTGCAATAGGAACGGCTAATTCCCACTGACCAGTTGATGGATTTCCAGAAGGAGTCCATCCTAAATCTATAAGAAACTCATCTCTGAATCCTTCCTCTAATTGGATGTCAATTTGGCGATCTTCATTCAGTTCGAAATTTTCAACTACCACAGATTGGTACCCCCATTGACCAGCATATAGTGTGTATACACCTTCCACTGCTAGATTGGTCACTTGACCATCAGCATTGGTTACCAATGCAAAATCTTGGGTTTCGTTGAATAAGCGAATGCGTGTATTTGCTAATGCTTCATTGGTTGCAGCATTTGTCGCATTGACTTGTACAGAAAGCATTCGAGCAGGTTGGAGTTCGATATTGAGATTCACACATTGACTGCTTTCTAAATTGACTTGTACTGTTTGCGTTATATAAAGTGGATGAGAAAATACGACCTCAAATGTACCAGGACTCGCCTGTCCCGTTTTGAATTCACCTGCTGCATTGGACTGGGCTTTATTTGGATCTGTCGAATTGATTTGGACGTCGACAGCATTAATTGGTCTACCTGAATCTCTATCTGTCACTCTTCCTTCTAGATAGGAAGCCCTTGGAATATCTGCTTGTAACACGTATAGCCCTGTAGTTCGATCACTAGCTAAAATAACTCCAGATGGTAGGTATGGATATGCTCCCCAGTTGCCATTGAATCCGCCATCAGCACCAGGCCATGTATCAAATTGGCCTACTTGAATGATGTTGTCCGGTTTAGACACATCCGTGACGACGATGCCATCTGTATAATACGAGGTATAGAGGAAATCATTTAAGAAGTGTGTATTGTGTGGCACCACACCTAAGCCTTCTGATACTATTGGTCTAAATCTATCTGTCATAGTGATGGTAGGTAGATTCGAAACATCATAAGCTTCAACAAAAGCATTGGCTCTCTCATCAGTTGTGTATACCATTGTACCATCGTCATTGGTCCACGCATTGTGTGTAAAATTGAATCCTGTTTGAGTAGAACCTATAAGGGTTGGATTCGACTTATCTGTGATGTCGTAAACCCTCAGATTGCCATTGTTGATCTCTGAAGCAAACATGGTATTGCCATTGACGAATACATCGTGAGCATAATTTCTATCGGCGACGCCAACAAGTGAAGGTCTCCTAGGATTTGTATTAATATCATAAATTAAGACACCATTAAAATTAGGACCACCATTACAACCAGCAAAATAAATATGTCCATCATCTATAAATAAATTATGACATGTACGGAGTTCTGTTGTCAATGTGTCTACGACTTCCACAGTAAAAAATGTCGTGTCGATTATCAAGGTGTCAGGCATTTGCATGCTATCTACAGTAAATCGCTCAACGATATTAGTTGTCACTTGTTGGTCTATGATTGGATTGAAATATTCAAATTCGATATTCTCTGGTGCATTTGTCATATCGACAATGAGGACACCTTGAGTACCTCGATCAGCTACTGCATACACAAAATTTTCATGGGATTTTATGTCTCGCCATGGCGAAGAATTACCTGGGATTGAGATGATTTCTACTGGTGCAGTCGGATCAGCAAGTGAGTATATGCGTACACTCGTCTGCGCACCCATAATCGCATATTCTGTCCCGTCTTCAGCAACCCATCCCCATATATCATTGACTGCCTCATCAATGTCTGCATTTGCTAATAAAGACATGTTTTGTTGTGAGAATCCAGAATAATGAGCCAGAAGAAAAATGAATGAAAACAATAAAGTGGTAATCTTATTCATATATACATTAGCCTAATAGATTTGCAAAGTAAATATAAAACGATGTAAAATAATAGACTGTATGTCCTGTCTTCATCTAATAGCGGACAAAAACAGATCATAAAGAAGAGTCTAAGTATATTTGCTCACAATAAATGAAAACCATGAAGATTTACCACAATCCCAGGTGTAGAAAAAGTAGAGAAACACTAGCGCTGATTGAATCTGCTGGAAAGTCCGTAGATGTCATACTCTATTTAGAAGAGATGCCGTCAAAAAAAGAACTCAAAGAGACCATTGCCTTGCTTGGCATAAAACCTGAAGCATTGATACGAAAAGGAGAATCCATTTTTAAGGAAGAATATAAAGGTAAAGCACTCACAGATAACCAATGGATTGATGCCATGATCAAACATCCGAAACTAATGGAAAGACCAATTGTGGTGAAAGGAAAACAAGCAATAATAGGAAGACCTCCTGAAAATGTAAACGCTCTTTTGTGAAAATGACATTTTATAAATACCATGGTACTGGCAATGATTTCATTATTGTGAATGGAATTTCCAATCCCCAGTTGCTTGACATATCGAATGAACAAGTCGCTCGTCTTTGCGACAGACATTTTGGAATTGGTGCCGATGGGTTCATGATACTCGCTGAATCAGACAGTGTAGACTTTAAAATGATTTATTATAATTCTGACGGTAAGACAAGTACCATGTGTGGCAATGGTGGAAGATGCATTGTGAAATTTGCCTATCAACAACACATTTGTAAACAGAATGTGTCATTTGAAGCCATTGATGGTTTGCATCATGCGAAAATCATGGAAAATGGAGATGTAGAGTTAGAAATGATCGATGTCAATGGTTTTGAGAAATTAGCTGATGATACTTACGAAATACAAACTGGTTCACCACATTATGTACATTTTATAGACAGCATTGATCAAAAAGAGATTGTTCAATATGGATCTGCCATTCGATATTCAGACACGTACGCAGAGAATGGCATTAATGTCAACACTGCTTCTTTGTTGCACAACGAATTACAAGTGAGGACTTATGAACGAGGGGTCGAGGATGAGACTTTGTCGTGTGGTACTGGTGTGACTGCTGCCGCATTATGCGCAACTGATTTTTACAATCTTATGCATGAGTTCATTGATGTCGATGCCAAAGGCGGAAAATTAAAAGTGTCATTTCGGAGAGACGGAAATTCCTTTAGCAATATCAAATTAATAGGACCTGCAACATTTGTATTCAAAGGGGAAATAGAAGAGGATGCTTTTACTTAAGTTTAAAGACATTAATTGCACGACGAAATCCTAGCTTCAAAGACAGCTCCTGAAGACACTTCAAAGCCGCTGTTTAATAAGATGTATTGCCCAGCTTCGTAAGTGTATTGGCCATTAACAACTCGTCCGTTTGTCTCAATTCCTATTTTTACACTTTCATCTGACAAGATAAGTTGATTGTTATTTTCGATGTAGAAATCAGGGCAAGACTCTAAACAATCGGCTATCCCATTGTTATTGCCATCAAAATTATCGTCTTCTCCATTGCACACATCTAAAGGGTCACAGACATTGTCATTGTCAACATCAGAATAGAATCCACCCCCACAACTACATAAATCATTTGGCCCAGCCATCCATGTACTACCTATAAAACAAATGATGTTATCATCACAAGGTTGACCAATCAGAGAGTCATCCAAATTTGAACATAAATCTAGCGGATCACAGACGCCATCATTGTCAGTGTCTGGACTTTGTGTGCCGACACAATCACAATTATTTGTATAGACATCATTTATCGTACAAGGATCACCATCATTACAACTTGTGCCAATGAGTGTGTCATCAAGTAGTGGACAAAGGTCATTAGCGTCACACACAGTATCATTGTCTGTATCGACAAAGTTGCCACCACTACAGTTGCAAGTATTGTCATATGTTTCACCAACAGTGCACACGTCACCGTCGTCACAATTTGTGCCAATGAGATTATTATTAAACGAAGGGCAAGGATCCAAACCATCACAGATGCCGTCATTATCTGTATCTGTAAAAACACCTCCAGAACAATTGCAATTCGAATCGTATGTCTCTCCAACCGTACAAATATCTCCATCGTTACATGCGGCACCTATCAAATTATCATTGAAATTAGGACAGATATCTTGGTTGTTACAAATACCATCTCCATCATCGTCGAAATTGTTGGTCGCATTTGGTGTCACAAAATCACATTGATGGGACCAGTTAACCGCCACATTATTATCCACGTTGGTATCGATGAGACCAAGACTATAATCCCCAAGACTAGGAAGCGGATCCCATGGTGCTGTATCAAAATAAGCAACGGAATCAATCACATCATTAAACAAGCTGATCAGAACAAGTGTGTCTGAATTGTCCTCAAGTTTTCCATCATACTTATCGAAAGCGGGAAATCCATATCGCTCATGGAACCACAATGAATCTTCAGCTAAGACTATAAATTGTCCAGGTAGCAATACAGCATCATCATTAAATTTGTAATTTATGCCTTCGACAAATGCTACTTCTTCAAGACGGATAGGTGAAAGTCCAGTATTTTTTAATTCTACAAATTCAAATTCTTGACCTGGTACGATGGTATCTGGTCCGTTATGAAAATCAGCTTTTGGGTTATAATGGATTTCATTGATGACAAGGTCAGAATAATCTGGCAGAAGGTTAGGGTCAAAGACATTTTCTGCGCCAGGTGTGAAAGGGACACTTTGCCGTAACCAGTTAATAGGGCTGTTATTGGATACAGTACAATCTATAACTGCAAGGCTTTGAACTCCTTGAAATGGTACTTGATCCCATGGGAAAGCATTAGAATATCTGACCCGATCAATCGTTTCTTTGACTGGATTGACATAACGCAAGGTTTCACCTTCATTATCAAGTTTTCCTTCCCACACAAAATCTGGGGCAAAACCATATTTAGCTTCAAAGTTTGTCGCATCTTCTGCAAGCACGACAAACCCACCAGCCGGGATAAGATAGCCATCTGGGAAAAATACAGTTACGCCTCTATCAAAGATGACATCGGTCATATCTACGGGCGTTGTCCCTCTATTTTTAAGTTCTATGAAATCAAATTCTTTGCCGCTAATCACTGATCCATTAATCACTTCGTCTGAGGCATTATAGTGGATCTCATTGATGCGAATGTTGTCATATTCCTGACCAATGTAAAACTCCTTTGGACACATAGCTGACCAAGTCGACCCAATTCGTACTCTTGCCTTTACTTCGTATACGCCTGGAGGCAAGGTGATTGGTCCAGTATAGACTTGGGCCGCACCAGAAATAAACCCTCCAAATTGTCGTGGATCTACATTATCAATGGTGTAGTAAATAGTACCAATGCCATTAGGATTAGAAAGAGTCAATTGATAACCTGAATCAAAAAGTCCGCCATCATCACTGAATACAACACCATCAATTGTTGGATAGGCATTGTTGTTTTTGAAATGATTTATAATGTTTGTATGTCTTTGGGGTAGGAATACATTCCTCATAAAATTGAGCTCGGTCTGCCAATTTGATTTGTCCCAATTTGGCACATCATTGTTGTCATTATTTGTGAATACCCTGTTTCCCCATCTGGCGGCTTCCGCCCAAATAGAAGTATCAATTTGTTGAGCTCTTTCAAAATATAGACTATCAGCATTATTTACAGTCAGCGGACCATCATCAAAACAAGCACAATGGAGTTGATCTCCCAACATGACCCTAAATTCTGCAGAATTAATTAGTTCAGCTGGGACAGGGCCCGTATTTTCAAATGGCGCTCTGAAATAATTGACGTCTCCTGAAAAATTTGGATGCCACCTTCCACCTTGATGCAGGGATAAATCTACGTCCCAAAGCAAAAATTTGTACGGTTCTACACCTGGTGTAGGATGTCCACCGCAAAGAGAATTCTGACTGCTTCCCCAATCAAACCCAGATGAGTATGACATCATAACGAGATATGCTGCGGCGGATTCTAAATCCATGAATTGACTTGTATTAGCTATTCCTGAAGCGGAAGACATGTCAATATTATTAGTGAGATTTGTGTAAGCTGTGCCTTCCTCATTATTCTGCGAATTGCCATCCCAATAATTCGAAGTTCCTCTACGTACTTCATAATCATCCTTGTCATTCCCAAAATAAGATTCGAAAAATGAAGCATCTGGACGTTCCATCATATGGAATTGACCCACGTATTCTCCATTGACAAATGCATTGACGAATCGACCATGCGCATTATGAAAATCCATCTCAATACCGACATCCATCATAAATCTGTTTCGAATAAATTGGGCGAGATTTTCATTTCCAAATTCTGCATTTAATCCATCCTGACCGCCTGCCCTCAAGAGAAGCTTGTCAAATTCAAACCAAGGGGGAATTTTATATTCATGGTTTTCATAATTGTCCGAGCTAAAAATATCATAGTCGAGTTTGCTGTCTCCGTAGATGCTTTTAAACTCAAATCTATACGATCGTTTTATATTGGAAGGGCTTCCTCCCCAGGTTTCAATGCCACAATGGGTCATGAACCCATCATCTCCATTTGGGTAGATCAACTCTAATGATGTCTCCACTTCATTTGGGATGTCATTTGTTCTAAATACATCAAAGCTGACAATTGATATTGCTGGTAAAGACTCTAATCCTGCAATAATTTGAGTATCGCTGATGTGATTGGACATATCCGGTTGGTCTTTGATGTCATTTGTGAAAAGATAGGTGTGAGTGACCACATCTGAACTACCAGATCCTCCAGTAGCTATGGCTCTTATTGATTCTGTAGAATTGATTGTAATAGGACCACTATAAATAGTCCCGAAAGTTGGAGAAGGCTTCCTGTTGTTGAGTGTGTATCTTATGGTCGCATTAGGATCGTCTGGAGATGTGATTGAAACCGTAATAGGTGAATCATAAAAACCTCTTTCATGACTAAATTCAATATCTATCTGACTAAGCAAAGCGGTGCTAGTAAGCACATATAGACATAATGTGGCAGCTATAGTATATACTTTGTATAATGTATTGTCAACTTTCATTAACGTATTCATCCTAAAGCCAATTACAACTCATTGAGAATACTAGTCTTATATATGACTAATCACTCAGGAGTTTGCAATTTCCTTTTTAATAGATACAAATTTTATGCTAATCTTTATTTAACTGTATTGACGCTAACAATAATCATATAGAGCTCGAAAGTTATAACTATTATTACTCTCAAACTCGTCATGATCACTACAGATAGTGACAATTTGTCAATATCTGTAGGATCAATTCCTTATGGTTAATTGCATGGAGCTATATATGCATGGAAGACTGCTCCAGCCTTGACTTCAAAGTCTTCCAAAAGATTTATTTCTTGACCCGCACTGTATTCTATGTCTCCTGTGAATACTCTTCCATTTGTCGTGATGCTTATATGAGCGGATCTGTCTTGACTTATGATAGAATTAGAATTTTCCACTATAATATTGGAACACCCTTCACATCCGTCAGGAATACCATTATTATTTACGTCAATATCATCATCAGAACCAGGACATTCATCTAATGGATCACAAGTCCCATCACCATCAAGATCAGAGAATGCGCCTCCAGAACAATTACAATTGGCATCCCAGGTACTCCCTACAAAACAGATAATCCCATCATCACAAGGTTGACCAATAAGATTGTCATCAAAATTAGGACATTGGTCAAATGAATCACAGATACCATCATTGTCTGCATCACCAACAAAAGTACCTTCACAAACACAATTCGTTGTAAACATATCATTGTTGGTACAAGGGTCATTATCATTACAAGATGCGCCTATAAGATTGTCGTTAAAATTGTCACAAACATCATTCAAATCACAAACACCATCATTGTCAGAATCCAAAACTATAAAAGGTGTAAAGACTTGTATTTCTCTTAGATTAAGAGAATTACCACCACTATTATTGCCTGATTTTTGGATTCTAATAAACCTTCCCAGAATGTTTATATCTAGACCTGAAATATCTTTATTAGACTCATCTCTCAATTGGATTATCTTGTCTGCATTGGTCAGTGCTTGCGTTAAATTAGTATTATTTGGAAAAGCAGTGTCTGCTACCAACACGTAAGCATTATTCAGACGGTCTCTACAACATCCTATTCTGTTAAATATCGATATTGTCGAAATCATCATATTGCTTCCTAAATCTATCTCTACCCATTCATTTGGAGAACTTGTTGACGTGTGTGCGAGTCCTCCTGAATTGTGATTCGTCGTCACGCCATCATTCAATCTAGAAGCAACTAAGTTTGATAACGTTGAACTCATAGATGCTGTTCCGTTTAAGGCAGCATTCGTTACAGGCGCACAACCACAGTTTGAATACACAGTCGTCGGTGTACAAGTGGTGCCATCATCACAAGGAAGTCCAATTAAACTATCATTGAAGTTAGGGCACACATCAAATACATTACATACACCATCATTATCCGAATCAGCAGCAGGCGTTCCCTCACAATTACAATTGCTTTTGTATACATCGTTAGTTGTGCAATCATCTCCATCATTACATGGTTGACCAATAAGACCATCATCGAAATTTGGACATACATCATCCTGATCACACACTCCATCATTATCAGAATCAGAAGTAGGTGTTCCCTCACAAGCACAATTATTTGTATACACATCGTTTATTGTACACGATTGGCCGTCATTACACGGTTGACCGATAAGGGTGTCATCTAAGTTTGGACAGAGGTCATTGTCATTACAGACACCATCATTATCATCATCAAAATTATTCGGAGCCTTTGGCGTAACAGGATCACATTGGATAGACCAACTAGATGATGTATTGTTATTGGTGACATTTGGTAATAGTGCTAGACTGTGCGCACCATCATCCGACCCAGGATCCCATGAAGGATTGTAGTTGACACGATCAACTTCATTTCCAAAAAAGTCTACAATCCTGATTAATTCTCCATTAGAGGACAATCCACCTCCTATGCCTTCCCAAGAAGCATCTGGTGCGAATTGAAATGCAGTGGTGAAATCACTGTTGTATTCTGCAAGGACAAAATAACTATTTGGAAATATGACATCTGAATTCGAAAATGTAAATGTAAAATTTGTAAAATGTAACCCCTCAAGTAAAATCGGGATCGGACCTGTATTGCGCAATTCTATAAATTCGGCCCTATCGTTTAGAGCAGTAACATAGTGAATTTCATTTATTACCAAAGCTGAATAGTCTGAAAAAGCTGAGGCATCAAATGTATTTGTTGCGAGTGGCGTCACTGGTTGATCTTGCACAGACCAATTAATGGCTGTATTGTTATCCAAGGCACAATCAATCGCACCAATACTTTGCGTACTTGAATTCACACTTGGCCATGGAAAGCCACTGATATAGGTAACTTGATCTACAAGATTTCCAAAGAAATCTGTCAATGTGATGGTCTCACCTGAATCATTCAAATTACCTGGATATTGGACTATTTGATCGGTTGTAATTTGAAAATGAGTTTTAAAATTAGTCGTGTCTTTAGCCAGAATAAAGAATTCTCCAGGTGGTATGATATGGCTATCTAATATCGTTAACTCTATTCCACCTACCTGTAATCCTTGTATGTCTATTGGTGTCGCACCTCTATTTTTAAGTTCTATAAATTCTCTATTACTTTGTCCATAAAATATTTCGTTGATTACAAGATCTGATAAATCAGGGATCACCGAGCAACCATTGAAGTTGTTAGCTTCACCTGGTGTTGCTTCCGCAGTGCATTGAGTAGCCCAGTTCACAGCAAGATTGTTATCCAATTGCGCATCAATCAAAGCAAGACTGTGCAAGCCATTATCGGCTAAAGTATCCCACGGCAGAACATCATCATATCGTACGGAATCTAAACGAGTCTCAAGAAAATGTAGTCGTACTTCTTCTCCTGCATTCGAAAGTCCACCACTCCATTCACCAATTATATCTGGATTGGGTCCAAACACAATATTGAAGCAATCTTCATCCTCAACTATGAGTTTATATTCACCAGGACCAATACTAGAACCTACAGGGAAATCAAACATCACACCAGTGTCAAAGTTATAGCCTAGTAACTGTATAGTGCTGTTAGATCTATTGTGGATTTCGATAAATTCAGCACAACCTAATGCAGGGTTATAATGTATTTCTGAGATAACTATAGCGTCGGTTACGTTTTGGTCGACGGCTTGATCTGCAATAAATGTCACTGGATCTGACCAATGACTCCATCTTCCCGTATTGTCCTTATGTCGCATTCTCACTTTGTATGTACGTCCTGGGTCTAATTCAGCGATCGCGTCGTCAAAATTGAATGATGTATTGTTGTTGGTTATTTCTCCACTTTCCCACACAGTTTCAATCTCATAATGTGGGGTACATCTGGTATCGTAAAATGGATTGCTAGGGTCTGACCATTCTGCAATTCTCCATTCTAAAGCTCCAAAAGTATTGCTGCCTTGAGGATCAGAAAAGCTAGAATTAGTAAAATCCAATTGATCTATCGCATTGCTACCAACTAGTGATATTGTTGGTTTTGCAGGGATTGTGTTATCTACAAAATTGTCGTCAACTATACCGTCGTTTTGATCATTCGCATGCGCACTAATGCCTGACATATACACAGCTCTATCTCTAAACCATTGCTTGTACCAGGCAACATGTGCATCTGAGGTATTTGGATTAGGACCAGTAGTGGCATCATATGTGTGTCCCCATCGTTCCTGATCTACTTGCATCCAGTCAGCTGTATTCGTACCATCTACATGGACCAATAATCGTTCTTGATCAACTAGAAAATCAATTTGCTCATCATTTAACAATAAATCATAAATGCATCGCATCGCATTTTGATATTCGACTTGAAAAGCATCAGGAACAAAAATGTCATTATTAACCCCATTGTTCGGATCACACTGATCTCTGGTAAAAACAAAATTATCATCTAATGCTGGATCTCCCCCGAAAGAATTATCCATGTCTGCCCACCAAGCAAAGTGCTTACCAGTTTCCGAATTGTAATACTCTCTGTAACTGTGTTTTCCAATATAATTGTTACCGGTTTGCCCATAAATAACATTTGCAATACGATCAGCAAACATCATCTCAAGATCAAGCTCACTATCCATAAATTTTTGACCAGTTGAATTGTTAAATAATTCTGGCTCAGCCCATGGTTCTACCAGCTCAGAATCAGGAAAATGACCTTGATAATCTAATTGTCTTTGTCTTGGCAGCGTACCTCCTGGTAGAATTGGTACACTTGTGTTCCAGAAATTACCTTCAGCAAGTTGATTTCTTTCATCAATAAGATCACCATTGTAATCTTCCATTATGAGATATAAACCCCAGAAATCTCCCTTGTGAGTGCTAGTTGGGACTTGCTGTGCTTCATCCACAATTCTTAATTGAGTATAATTTACATTTCTTTCTATACCACCAACAAGCTCAATTATCTTATAGATGAGCGATTCTGTCAGTCCGTGTCCACCTATATCATTCACCCATCCGCCCGACAACACGAGACGACCTCTGTCCACATCATATGTGCGCCCACAATCATTCTGTGTCTCCACTGAATGCTCTCTGTTCATTTTAATGCGAATACCTGGTTTAACTCTTTCAAATCTACTTCCCCCTCCGCGCGGACGGAAATTAATGTGATCATATACTCGACCTTCATAAATAACTGCTCCGTGTCCACCAAAATCATCTGTTGTCGATTGTCCATTGTGGACACCAGTATCTGAACCAATAAATTCTGTGGTATTATCTGAATCTGAAAAAATGGTCAGTTCTTGAATTGGAGGTAAGCTTGCTAAATCTACGCTTCCTTGTGCTGGTGCACTGTTGTACACGTAATAGGCATAATTACTTTCGTCATAATTTTGATCTGGGTAGGTTGCATTAAATCCTGAATTATTAGAAACATTGACACGGTACCTCACTATCCTTCTGTGTTGATGAGCACTTGCAGGAATTAGTGCTGTGAAAACACCATTATTAGCAGTAGAGTCAGCTCCCATGCCATCATCTTTCATCGGTAGTTTAGTCCAGCCTATATTATAATTAGCATGATCTTTATGTTCAAATGTGTTGCCTGGGTGAAGCACTTTATATTCAAGTTCAACTTGTAAACCATTGATTAATGATAGATTGTCTATATCGAATTCTGCACGTACCCGCACATCATCTATTGAGGTAGGAGAGTCTGGTGATCTTCTAACATTCTTGATAATTGGTCGTTGGTTTGGATTATTGTCAATGACAGCATTCTGTGCACCAGGTGTACGTGCAGCAGCAATCCAGCTACCACCATGATTCCCAGGCAGAATATCATTAACCTTTTGTATGCTCAAATTAGTGGTACCATGTCCTGTGGAAGGCCATTCATTCCAGTTGTCATAGTCAACATCATCAATTTTGTCGAATGATGGATTTCGCAAAACGATGTCTTCTCCAGAGTTTCGCAATGCTCCTGTCCATGGACCAACAACAGGTGCATTATTACTTGGGAAAAGCGCATTAAAGTCAGCAACATCTTGTGCGACTATCAGATATCCATTGGCTTGGATAGTGACATTTGGAAACTGATAATTTACAGCATCATTCAGAAACCAACCATTGAGATTGATCGCTAAATTTGTCGTGTTGTGAAGTTCAATATATTCAGTGAAATCTCCAGGAGTATCTGTCCTGTAGTTGACTTCATTAATAATGATTGAGGGAGCAGGGTCGAATTGAGCAAAAATAGAGAATGTAAAGCAGATGCTAAGTACAGCTGATACAGTCGTTTTTAGTTGTAAAGAGAGCGGATATTTCATAATGTTGCATTTCAATTTTCATGTGGAGATTCAATTAGAAGTATAGTAAAACGGGTAATTTGCATTTTAAAAGTACTACAAAAACCATACATTCCACAGCTTAGAGACGTTAAATGCATACAAAAACAACACATCAAGAGTGTTAAAGTCAGTCAAAACTCAAATTTAATTGAAGATTCTTCAATTCTTTCAACGAATGTTCATCTTTTTGTTCTGTAAGTACGTCAACACCTATTTGACATATAGTTAAAGCTGCGGATTTATCTTCTACTTCATCATATGCAGATGCTAAGTGAAAATACAGACCACCATAATTCGGATCTTGTTTTCGAAGTTGTTCTAACCACTGGATGGTCATTTCCCAATTTTCTTGTTTTTCATATTCCTTTGCTATAGCAAATAATAGAAAAGAGTCACTTGGATCAGCAATGAGAAGCTGTTTTAATTGATCAAGTCTGTTTAAATTTTTGTTGATATCTGTCAAATTTCATTTGTATTTATAAGAAAAAATAAACTCTGAGTTAAGTTTTTATGTTTTAGGACCTATATAGATATATATTTGCACGGAATTTCAGAAAATCAACTCTGAGCGCTTATTAAAAAAAGTTAAGTTATGAACTTATTGGTTTGTGTTACGAAAACACCAGAAACAACTTCGAAAATTTCATTTACGGGCAATAGTTTCAATACGGAAGGCATCTCTTATATTATGAATCCTTATGATGAATGGTATGCTCTAGTCCGTGCCTTAGAATTAAAGGAACAACATAGTGGTACGGTCACAGTAATTAACGTTGGACCAGCAGAAAATGATGTTGTCATTAGAAAAGCTCTTGCTATTGGAGCTGATGATGCTGTTCGAGTAGATACAACGCCAA
Organism: uncultured Saprospiraceae bacterium; assembly: GCA_937997635.1. Lineage (GTDB taxonomy): Bacteria > Bacteroidota > Bacteroidia > Chitinophagales > Saprospiraceae > CALFUK01. The sequence continues at coordinate 16,702 of CALLFA010000115.1, forward strand.
CATCCGCCAAAGAGGTTGCTCATCATGTTTTCAATTATGCCAAAGATAAAGCGTACGATATCGTGTTTTGCGGAAAAGAAACGATTGATTATAATGGGGCAGAAGTGGGTGGTATGTTAGCTGCTTTAATGGATGTGCCTTACTTATCATTTGCAAGTAAACTAGATCATGACGGTACTGTTGCAACAGTAGAAAGAGATATAGAAGGGGGAGTAGAAGTGGCAACTGTCAATGGTCCTTTTGTATTGTCAGCATCAAAAGGACTTGCCGAACAGCGAATTCCAAATATGAGAGGTATCATGATGGCAAAACGAAAACCACTTGAAGTTGTCGCTGCACAGGATGTAAGTGCAGATGTTGCTACAACTGGTTATTCATTGCCAGCTGCAAAAGCAGGAGTTAAAATGATAGATGCAGAAAATATGACTGAGTTAGTTCGATTATTGCACGAAGAAGCGAAGGTCATATAATTAATTAACAAGAATAAATCAAAATATATGTCAGTTTTAGTATTAGCTGAAAACCCAAAAGGAAATTTTAAAAAGCCAGCTTTCGAAGCAGTTCATTATGGACACCTCACAGCAAAAGCACTAGGTACAGAATGTATAGCATTAGTACTAGGGTCTGCGGATAACCCAGCCCAACTTGGAGAATATGGGGCATCAAAAGTGATTCATTTGACTGAAGGATTTGATGCGTATGATTCTAGACGATATCTAGCTGCAGTCACACAGGTGGCTCAGCAAATCGGAGCTAATGTAGTTGTGCTTAACCACTCTTCTACAGGTAAATCATTGTTAGGTGGGTTGGCTGTTAAACTAAATGCCGGTGCAGTCTCAGGCGTTAATTCTATTCCAAATACGGACAGTGGTTTTTCAGTAAATAAAAATGTTTTTGCAGGAAAAGCTATTGCGGAAGTTTCCATCAATACTGACGTCAAGGTACTTACTTTGATGGGTAATTCTATTCCACCTGAACAAGTAGGTTCAGCTGTTGAGGTAGAATCTTTACAAATAGAATTGCCAGAAGCAAAAACGACTGTCACTGGACAAAATACTGTAGCTGGAGTTGTGCCATTGCCTGAAGCAGAATTGGTCGTTTCGGCTGGTAGAGGAATGAAAGGCCCTGAAAACTGGGGAATAATTGAAGATTTAGCAAATGTACTAGGTGCGACAACAGCTTGTTCACGACCTGTTGCTGATACCGGATGGAGACCTCACCATGAGCATGTTGGACAGACAGGTGTGGCGATCAGACCAAATCTGTATATCGCAGCTGGAATATCTGGAGCGATACAGCATCTCGCAGGAGTCAACAGTTCAAAGACAATAGTCGTTATCAATAAAGATCCTGAGGCGCCATTTTTTAAAGCAGCTGATTATGGTGTTTGCGCGGATTTATTCGATGTAGTTCCTGCTCTTACAGAGGCAATAAAGAGTTTTAAAGCAAGTAATTAATTGTCAATCAATCAATTCGTTTTTTATATTCTTTGTACTTTTACAGCTCGTAAATGAAGAAAATAGAACTAGAAATTGTTGCTCTATCTCACAGTGTCACTCAGTCGCATAATTATGCAGTCGTACTCGGGGAAATAGAAGGTCAACGAAGACTTCCAATAGTGATTGGGGGATTTGAAGCTCAAGCAATTGCTGTTGCTATGGAGCGGATGAAGCCTAATCGTCCACTTACTCATGATTTGTTTAAAAACACCATGGACTCTTTTAATATTGAATTGAAAGAAATTGTCATCAATAATTTGTTAGATGGTATCTTCTATGCCAAACTTGTGTGTTTGAAAGAAGGCGAATTGTATGAGATCGATTCTAGAACCTCAGATGCGATTGCGATGGCTGTCAGATTCGAATGTCCTATTTATACATTTGGCTTTTTAATGGATGAAGCTGGCGTCCTGATCGAAAATCCGGAGGCAGAATTAGCAGAACAAACACCAAAGAAACGGCCTCGTAAAACAAAGAGTACTATCGAGAATATGTCCATTGCTGACCTAACAAAAGAACTGGATGATGTCTTGAATAAGGAGGATTACGAACGAGCAGCTAAAATTAGAGATGAGATCAATAAACGCAAGGAAGCAGAGGACTAAATTTCGATCGTTTTCATTCTTTCCATAAGATCATTAATATCATTTTCTTCAAATCCATTGTGTGTCACAAAACGAATGTCTTTTGGTCCAAACTGACTAGCAATTATTCCTTTGTCTTGAAGTTGTTGCAGAATGTCATTAACCTCTACATTATCTACAATAGTGAAAATGAGAATGTTCGTTTTCACTGGCTTGACAGCTTCTACGTAAGATAAGTGTCGTAATTCACGTCCAATGTTTTTTGCATTCTGATTGTCTGTTTTTAATTGAGGAATGTTGTGGTCAAGGGCATACATGCATGCGGCAGCGAGATATCCGGCCTGCCTCATACCGCCACCCATTACTTTTCTGAATTTTCTTGCTTTTTTAATAAAAGCTGAATTTCCGATAAGTACAGAGCCAACTGGTGCACCCAAGCCCTTGGATAGACAAATAGAAATACTGTCGAATAAGGGTCCTATTTCATTTGGTTTATCCTCTGTTTCTACCAGTACATTAAATAGTCTGGCACCATCTAAATGCAATCGCAGATCATGTTTCTGACAGTTTTCTGAAATGGCTTTCATTTCTTGTAAATCGTAATAACTGCCACCACCTTTGTTGCATGAATTTTCTATACTGACTAAAGTAGAATTTGGTAACCAATCGTAGTCAGGTCGTATGGCTTCCGTGATTTGATGAGGTTTTAATTTCCCATTTTCACCATCAATCAAATTAATGGCGACACGAGAATTGTAGCTATAGCCACCAGTTTCATATTGATAAACGTGAGATGTTTTTTCACAAATCAATTCGTCCAGTGCATTCGTATGGCATTTTATAGCGATTTGATTTGTCATTGTTCCAGATGGACAGAAGATGGCAGCTTCTTTGCCAAACATATTAGCTAGCTTTTTTTCCAATGCATTGATTGTTGGGTCCTGGCCAAAAACATCATCTCCAACCTCTGCTTGCATCATATATTGAAGCATCGCATCATTGGGTTTTGTAATGGTATCGCTAATGAGATTGATTTGTTTCATATCGTTGAATTGGAATCTCCTTCAATTTATAAAAAACTGCCAGATCTTAGTGTAATTTATACACGTAATACTTAAATTGCTTTATAGACACTATGGATATACAGAATCAATATTTCAAATCAGCTTTCTCTGTAGACAATGTGCTATTTGGGTTTGATGATAAAATGTTGAAGGTCTTATTGATAAAAAGAGGTGAAGAACCATTTAATAATTATTGGGCACTTCCTGGAGACTTGGTGTATCCAGATGAAAATTTAAGAGATGCTCCACTGAGAGTGTTGAATCAATTGACTGGAATAAAGAACATATATCTGGAGCAAGTAAAGGCTTTTGGCAAAAAGGACAGACACCCGCTCGGTCGAGTGATCACTATCGCCTATTTATCATTGGTTAATGTAAGTAAAGTGCAATTAAAGCCATCGTCATTTGCTCAGGTTGTCAAATGGATTTCTGTAGACAGTATTGAAGAACTTGCATTTGATCACGTTGAAATACTAAAAGACTGCCTCAACTCATTAAAGCAATCAGTACAACAACGGCCTATAGGTTTTGAATTGTTGGAGGAGAAATTCACACTATCTGACCTGCAAGAATTGTACGAAGCAATTTTGGCAACATCACTAGACAAAAGGAATTTCAGGAAGAAGCTCTTATCCATGGGGATTTTAATTGACACTAACGAATTTCAAACAGGTGTTGCGCATCGACCAGCAAGACTTTACAGTTTTGATCAAGAAAAGTACGAATATCTAAAGCGTATAGG
>CALLFA010000116.1 GCA_937997635.1 uncultured Saprospiraceae bacterium
TACATTTGATTCAGCCTGTACAAGGGCTTGTTCTGATCTTGTCATGTCGATCATATTTAAAGATTAAATAATGATTACATGGCAAGATTTTTACCAAGTCTTATTTGGAGGGCTTCACCGATAGGTGATTAGTTCAACACATAATTAGGTCAGCATAAGGCAGAACGCAAAAAGGCCTAAGCAGGTACGCTACCTGTCATCTTAACGATAATCATCTAAATATTAACAGCATCTCTCTGGTATCAGTGAGGTGCTTTTTTTATATCCCTACTTATGGTATTGTAGCTCAACGGTAGAGTGCCCGACTGTCTCTCGGGAAGTTGCGAGTTCGAATCTCGTCAATACCGCACTTTTATCTGGAAGGATAACGGAGGTTGTTTACTCGCCTTGGACGCGAGAGGTCGTAGGTTCGAATCCTACCTTCCAGACTTTTTTTATTGTCCTGTAGTGTAAGGGTAGCACATGAGATTTTGAGTCTTGCAGTGGGGGTTCAAATCCCTCCAGGACTACTAAGCGGAGGTGGCGGAATGGCAGACGCAGCGGTCTTAGAAACCGTCCTCTTTAAAGAGTTGAGAGTTCGAATCTCTCTCTCCGCACCAATGAATGTTGACAAAGGTCAATTCATCTTTAGGTCAAGTAATGAATGAGAAATTTAGTTTACATGCTTGACTTTTTTTATGGTGACATTAGTTTATGTGGTAAAACAACTCCTTGTGACGGAGTAGAACAGAGTTCGAGCCTCGATGTTACCCTATTTTTTTAAACAATAATTCTACTACGCAAAATGATTGCGTAATAGCGATATAAGTTTGTATTGTAATTAAAAAATAAGATATGTTCAATAAATTTTTAAACACATTATTCAGAGAAAACACATTGACTGAAAACGGAGCAATTTCGAATTCATCAACTGGAAATGTATTTCTAGATTATTTTTCAAAAGCAGGAACATATAGACATAGAGAATTAGACACTGTTTTTGCAGATGTTTCTGCGATGTGGGATAAAGATCCTAAGCAAGCAATGCAACTCATTTTTTACAATAGAATGATCAGTAGATCTATAAAAGGATTTGTAGAAGTAGATCATATGCAAGCAGGACAAGGAAACAAAGATGAATTCCGAAAAAGCATTATCTGGATTGCAAGATACTACCCAGATGCACTTAACAAGAACTTATGGATAATACCGCTTGTCGGATGCTGGAAAGATTTATGGCATGCAGATCTTATTGACGAATTGGATGCGAATACCGTCTATACTTTAATCGAAAAAGGCATTGCGTGCGAGTACAATAAAGAGTTGATTGCAAAATATCTTCCACGTATCAGATCCAAGTCCAATGTATACAATGAGCGTCATATAAAACTGAACGCTTTTGCTCATGGTCTCATTAAACACTTGAAATGGTCTCCGGTCAAGTATCGAAAATTTAAATCAAGTGGTAAAGCTCATGATTTTCAAAAAAAGATGTCCAATGGTTTGTTTGCTGAAATTGACTTCAATAGCATTCCAGGAAGAGCATTACATCAATTGGTCAACAAAAAAGGTAAAGACAATTTGACCACATTCGAAAGACATGGCATTGACAGTAGGTACCTTGACTGGATTAAAAACCAACCAGTTGCAAAATTTACAGGATACATGTACGAATTGATGAGTGTAATCAACAGTAACATAAGCCTTGCACAAAAGTATACCGTCGATAAGCAATTCGATGGTTTGATCCAAAAAGCAAGCGAAGCAAACAGTATTACAGAAAATCTTTGGTGTGCCTTGGATACTTCTGGTTCAATGACAGCACAAGTTGCCGACACTACAGCTTATAACATTTGTATAAGTTTAGGTGTATACTTTTCAACATTAAACGAAGGTGCGTTCAAAGATCAAGTGATTATGTTTTCTGATACATCAACTGTTAAAAAGTTAGCAGGTTCCTTTAGTGATAAAGTGATGCAAATCAAATCGACAGAGACAGCTTGGGGCAGTACGAATTTTCAATCTGTCATAGACGAAATCGTACGAGTAAGGTTAGCGAATCCAGAGATTCCGATTTCTGATTTTCCCACAAGTTTGTTGGTTGTGTCAGATATGCAATTCAATCCAACTAGAGGTAATAGTATGACTAACTATCGTGCCGCCATGAAAAAATTGGCTGCCGTTGGCTTACCAAAAATCAGAATTATCTGGTGGTGGGTAACTGGCAGAGCCTCTGATTTTCCAAGTACTATCGATGATAAAAATGTCATCATGATAGGTGGCTTTGATGGATCTATCTTGTCTTTGCTTTTGAATGAAGAAGTAAAACAGACAGATTCGAAAATGCCAAAAATGAATAAGGTGAAAGGACCTTACGAAGCGATGCAAAAAGCATTGAGTCAAGAGGTTCTCGAATTAATACAACTATAATCAAAAGATTTCTACAGCAAACAATATTATTCCAAACAATCCAATGAAATCTGTGATTATGTATGATTCAATAAAGACAGAATTGATTACAAACGAAAAGAAGACCTCAGCAATACTACATTGGTAAATGGGAGTTCGAATCTCTCTGCAAACACTACATAGTTTAGTGCTTGCAACTGAGTCTTCTGAAAAATTTGACATGAAAGATTACCACAGCAATGACAACTCCAAGCTGGAAAGAAGGAGAAATCTATTCGCCAGAAAAAAGTGTAATCTGTATGTATAATTTTACGAATTCAAAAGATAGCCAAAGCAACTCCTCACTTGCGACGCAGTAGCATTCATCACTTGCGACCATAGGAGCATTCATCACTTGCGACCAAAGGAGCATTCATAACCTGCGACCATAGGAGCATTCATAATTTGCGACCAAAGGAGCATTCATAACTTGCGACCAAAGGAGCATTCATAACTTGCGACTGAAAAGAGCATTCATCACTTGCGACTGAAAAGAGCATTCATCACTTGCGACCAAAGGAGCATTCATCACTTGCGACTAAAAGGAGCATTCAAGACTTGCGACGCAGGAGCATCCCTCCTCGTTACTTTTTCAAAGGTCTCATCATACTCTGTGCGCAAGGTCCCCATCCATCGATCCCAAAACAAAAAGTACAAGCTGTAGTTACCATCAAATTTATCATGGTGCAAATTATGGGCGACCGAAGTATTCACCCATCTACCTATCCATGTTTTGTGAAAGCCTTTTGGATATAACTCAAATCCAAGATGACCATACACATTATAGATTATCTGAAACAAGAAAAACATACCCATTGTCTCTCTATGTATAGGAATGGAGAAAGCAAGAATAGGAATGATCATGGCTTCCAAAAATCCTTCTAGTGGGTGAAAGGCATATGCGGTCCATGGTGATGGATTTGTTGATTTGTGATGGACCAAATGAACGTGTTTGAAAAGAGTTGGGTGATGCATGGCTCTGTGCATCCAATAAAAATAAGTGTCGTGGATAAAGAACATGCAGACAATAGAAAAGACATAGTACGTCCAACCATATTTACTAATATCGTTGTAGTTATTGCTCCATTCGCCAGCATAGAAAAAGACCAATAAGGCAACAGTAGCGAATATGCCTACAGAAATCATAGAATACATAATGTCTCTGCCGTAGTCCGTGACTTTAGGCAATTTCTTCTGCACTTTGCGAAACCACATTGGTCGTTTCAGAATAATGTAGAATAAGACAAAAGCAGAAGTAGCGAAAATGAAGTAATCTGAAACAATACCCATTGCTTCTTTCATCCAAAATTCTAAAAATGTCTGTTCCATAATTTTTTTTACTTCAATAATACACCCTACTTACTCAAATAACGCCCAAATACCTCTGATTGAATCCATTAGCAATAAAAGTATAGGTCTGAATCGATAAAATTAAGGCTATAGGACTACAAACAATAACTATTTTACTGGTATCTGCATCTTTTTATCTGCTTACCAGTCCTTTTATAGATAAGCCATTTTAAGTAAGTGTACCTTTAATTTCTGTATGGAATTTCGTCTTGATATTTTACAATTGTTGGTTGTCTTTGGTGCATTCCAAGGTATAATCTTAGCATTTATATTATTGACCACACCACGATTAAAAAAATTGTCCAATACACTATTAGCCGTCCTCTTAATGTCATTCTCTTTACTGAATTTACAAAATACAGTCCAGAGATGCCCGACTGATTATTGCCCAGATTGGTTAGTTTGGCTACCCTTTTTCTCATTGACTCTTATCCCAATCAGTCTGTATCTTTTTCTCTATTATCTGTTAGCACCTGTACAGAAATTTGATAAACGTCATTATGTTCTTTTTGTTCCCTTTGTGATAGAACTCGTATTTAACGTTTATCGCCTTTATATTGGCACAAAATCAGGTCTTCAAGACTCCCATTGGATACATACCATTCAGAATGTGATCGAGTTGGCAGCTTGTTTGGCTACCATCTGGGTAATCGTTGATGGAGCAAGAAAACTGAAACGTTATGAAACAGAGTTATTGAATAATTTTGCAGAAATCGATGATAAGAATCTGACTTGGTTGCGACATACTTTCATAGGTGGTCTCGTCCTCACTTCATTTTGGGTGTTGACTGCCATTTTAGATTTTTTCTCCAGTCACGTTTTTGTGTCTCTCGTTTATATTGTTTGGATTGGATTGTCAATTCTAATCCTATGGATTGGCTATAGCATGATCATCAGACAAGGATTATTAGAAACCGCATTGTTTGCAGTTGCTGAAAAAAAGCAACGGACTAATAACAATTCAGAATTATCGGCTAAAACAGATGATCATTATCAAAGACTCCTCCATTTGATGAATGAGGAAAAACTCTATACAAATCCCAATTTGAATATGACCTTGCTTGCCGAGCACCTTACATTGAGTAATGGTTATGTCTCTCAAATTCTTAATCATAAAGAAGGCAAAAACTTTTTTGAGTTTATCAATGAGTATAGGGTCAAAGATGTAAAGGCAAAAATGGCTGACCCTGCTTTTGATCATTATACTATACTAGCCATTGCACAGGATGCTGGATTTAAATCGAAGTCTACGTTTAATGCTGTGTTTAAAAGAATAACAGGAAAAACACCTTCACAATACAAAAAAGAGTTACTTGTATAAAGATAAAGTTGAGTTATTAGGGAATAAGAAATCTATACTTAATCTTCAAATTATCGATTATCAAAACTCTGAAAATTACAGTACCTTATTACTTCTGAAAAATTCTTACTTCAATAGTATGTTATCCATCATCTAACTTAATTGTACAGAGACCATTCCAACATACATTGAACATTCAAAATTTAACATTACCTTTCGTTAATGGCGGATGTTATTTCACACTCCCTATTTACAGACTTTGATATTGACTTATTCAAATCAGGGAAACACTTTAAGCTATACGAAAAATTTGGTGCGCATGCATTAGATCTCGATGGTATGAGTGGCACTTACTTCGCTGTATTTGCGCCTGCTGCCAAAGCAGTATCCGTCATTGGTAATTTCAATGCTTGGGATGGTAGCCAACATGCCCTACAAGTCAGATGGGATTCATCGGGCATTTGGGAGGGATTCATACCAAACGTCAGATTGGGCGAATTATATAAATATAGAATTTGGTCAGAAAATACTGATCAACACCAAGACAAAGCCGATCCTTTTGCCTTTTATGCTGAAGTGGCGCCAAAAACTTCTTCCATCAGTTGGTCGCTCGACTATAACTGGCAGGATAACGAGTGGATGGGTGACAGAAAAAGAAAGCAATCTCTTGATCGTGCATTTTCCATTTATGAATTACACCTTGGATCTTGGAAGCGCCAGTTACCTGGGAATGAACCGTTAAGTTATCAAGCACTTGCCAAAGATTTAGTAGCCTATATTTCCGAAATGGGATATACGCATGTAGAACTGATGCCAATTACAGAATATCCCTATGAAATGAGTTGGGGATACCAAGTGACTGGTTATTTTGCACCAACAAGCAGATATGGTAATCCACAGGAATGTATGTATTTAATTGATTGCCTACACCAACAAGACATCGGTGTCATTCTGGATTGGGTACCTGCGCATTTTCCAGGAGATGGGCATGGCCTATATCGCTTTGATGGCAGTTGTGTGTATGAGCATCCCGACATTCGTAAAGGCTATCACCCAGATTGGAAGAGTTACATTTTTAATTATGAACGGCCCGAGGTCAGATCTTTCTTAATAAGCAGTGCATTTTTCTGGTTGGATAAATACCATATAGATGGATTGCGCGTCGATGCAGTGTCTTCTATGATCTACTTGGATTATTCGCGAGAAGAAGGAGAATGGGAACCGAATCAATTTGGTGGCAATGAATATTTAGCGGCAATTGATTTTCTTAAAGAATTAAATGCGTCCGCGTACAGCAACTTTGATGGCATACAAATGATCGCAGAAGAATCGACAGCATTTCCGGGTGTGAGTCATCCGATAGATTCTGGAGGTTTAGGTTTTGGCATGAAATGGATGATGGGATGGATGCACGACACACTAAATTATTTTGGAAAAGAACCAGCATGGCGCAAACACCACCAAGATGCCATAAGCTTTAGTTTGGTTTATGCCTTTACTGAAAATTTTGTTTTGCCTTTGTCCCATGATGAAGTCGTACATGGCAAAGGCTCTATCACTGGGCGAATGCCTGGAGATGAGTGGCAACGTTTTGCAAATCTTCGGACTTTATATACCTACATGTTTATGCATCCCGGTGCGAAGTTGAATTTTATGGGCAATGAATTTGGCCAATACAAGGAGTGGAATGTGACACAAAGTCTAGATTGGCATCTGCTGCAATACGACCCACATCACGGCTTACAAAAACTAGTACAAGCACTCAATCACACATATAAAAATGAGCCTGCATTGTATGAATTGCAGTTTGATCAAGATGGTTTTGAATGGATCGCACATGATGATGCTGAAAATTCTGTAATTGCGTTTATCAGAAAAGGTAAAGAGCCGAAAACACAAATAATTGTTATTGCAAATTTTACTCCTGTGCCTAGAGATTCGTATGCAGTTGGGGTCAATGATTTAGGTGACTGGCAGCTCATTTTAAATAGCGATGCCAGTGACTATTATGGAAGTGATTTTCAAATCAACAGCACTGTTACTAGTACAAGAGAAGTTATGCATGGCAAACAATTTTCAATACGGATTGCCTTACCTCCAATGTCTTGTATTTGTTATAAATTAGATGCCTAATGAAAATTTGGCAAGTCATACTTTTTTTATTGTTTTTATCTGTAGATCTGTTTGCAGTTCACAATGGTTATCCTGCTAGATCAATCACTAAGCCACTAATATTAGTAAGCTTAATTATATTCTTTGTCATTAATCTGAAAGGAAAAGTAAAAGACAACAGTCTCATGATGGCTGGTCTGGGATTTGCTTTGCTCGGAGATGTTTTTTTACTAGGCGATTCTACCACACATTTTATATTTGGTTTAAGCTCTTTCCTCATCATGCAGATCATTTACAGTCTCGTTTTCTTTAAAGAAAAAGCGATTGGTGTTCATCAAAGAAAGTGGCAAGTCCTCCCTGTGTTATTAGTGACGATGTTGTTCGTTGGATATATAGTTCCACATGCAGGTGACTTATCAGTAGCAGTCATCATTTATGCACTTACCATAATGATGATGTTGGTTTTTGCAATTCTCAGATGGAAGGTTGCTGGCTATTGGTGGGTAGTAGCAGGTGCTTGTGCTTTTATGTTTTCAGATGCCCTATTGAGTGCCAACAAATTCGATGGTCCTATTTCAAATGCTGGTATAGGTGTGATGCTGAGTTACGGTCTTGCTCAATTAATGATTTGTCATGGATATCTTAGAGGTAGGACTAAGGTGTAAAAAGCGAAACCTGTTGACAGGACAGTCAAACAGGTTTCACTTATTGAAGATTACTTTCCTTTTAGGGCAGTAGCCTTCTTTGTTTCTTTAGCTAACAAGTAGTAGAACATAGCTCTATGCTTGTTTCTGTTTTTCGCTCCGAAAGTTTTGATTACTTTTTCTATCGCATTGTCTGCTTTAGCACCAGTAACACCTAATTTTTTCGCCAAAAATCCGTTCTTCACCCTTTCGATCTCTTTTTTGTCAGATGTTCCAACTTTACTTGCGTCGGCACTGTACAAAGATGGACCACAAGCTTTAGCGGCAGCTTTAAGAAGAGCTTGATCAACTTTTTTTACGCCGATCTTTTCAAACTCTTTATTGTATTTCGCGAGAGCATCATCTAATTTTCCCATAATGAAAGAAGATTTAATACTGTTTTATAAATTAAAAAAAATTATAACGTGTAAGGTAAACAAATTTATTGCTTAGTTGGCTTATCTATTATAAAAAAACTCTGTAACATGTTGAGTTCGACATTAGTGTCAACCTTACCTTGTCGCTTGTGCTATCACTTAGATGAGTTAGTAAAATCCATCCACACATGTAAGGACCATCTCAATAGATCATAACCTCACCTGCATAAAGTTTTCTTTTAATCGAATTAATTCCATCGTTCATCTGTTTTGCTTAACGACACGCAAATTTTTTATCATTTTTACAGTCGTTATGATAATAGATATAGTAGCAGCAATACTCATCCTTCTTGGCTTTATGATGGGATACAGGAATGGCATCATCAAGACAGCATTTTCTACCTTATCCTTTCTGCTGGCAATTCCCATTACCATAAAGTTTTCGCCTATTGTGATGAACCTGTTTCAGAACACTCTCAAGTTTTCAGAAACACCTAGTTATTTACTTGGCATCATAGCAACTTTTTTCCTTGTACTGTTTGGCATTCAATTTATCGGTCGTCGTTTAGAAGGCGTTTTGAAAGCTGTCAACATCAACTTTGTCAATAAATTTGCTGGGGGCTTTTTGATGGCTGCCTTATTCAGTATTGCCTTAGGATTTTTGGTACAGATCGCTACAGAACTTCGGTTCATCAATTCAGAACAACAGCAAACATCTATCAGTTATCCAGCCTTGGTCACCTTGCCAAGTGTAGCAAGACCGATGTACGAAAAAGTCCGTCCTTTCTTTTCAGAATTCTGGGACAAGACGATGGATGCGATTGATGGGGCTAAGAATAAGATTGACGGCTAAAAACTAAAAAGCTAGCAGTTAAAAACTAAGCATTTCTGCTAAGTGTCAAATTCAAAAGATCATCAAATCCAGAAATAGAATTTGCATAACAAGAAAAATACTTAAAATACTTTAAGATCTTCATCTGTTTCTTATAAGGTTCTGCCGATATGTTGCATTGTTATGTTACTTGATTATCTATTCACTTAAACAACTGCACGATTATTAATTTTGCACCAAGGGTTTCTAAGTTTTGATTACCTTAGAATGAAAACCAATATTCAATGACACCGAAAGACGTATTCAATAAGATTGTTGAGTCTGAAACGGAACGATCAAATGTTGCATTGGGTAAAATGATGTCTGCTCCCGGAATACGATATAAGAATAAAAACTACGCATTTTTTCATAATGATCAAATGTGCTTTAAGCTTGGAAAAGGTTTTGATATTGAACAATACGACATTACAGAATGGTCTTTTTTAAGTCCGTTTAAAACCAAACCGCCATTAAAAGCATGGTACTTCATTTCTGAAAAAGACACACATGTCTGGGCAGAATTTACCGCATTGGCATATGCATTTATAAAACAAGAAGTCGGATAAGATGAAGACCTATAGATTCCAAAAACACTACCTTAAGAAAAAATTTCCGTTGCGCATCAGTCGTGGATTGATAGAAGGTTCCACAAATTTGTTTGTCTCCATAGAAGAGAATGGTGTCGTTGGTTGGGGTGAAATGTCTCCAGGGTCTTCCGAGGGAGCGGGTACGGTGGATGATGCTCAGTCTAGTTTGGAAGCTTTGATCGCTACAGATCTCGATGGTTTAACCATAGTTGACATTTATGAACGAGCTACAGAAATGGACACACCACTTTGTGCTTTAGCAGCTTTAGACATTGCACTATGGGATTTAAAAGCTAAAGGTCTGAATGTACCTTTATATAAACTGTTGGCCTTGCCACTTCCAAAAGTACCGACTTCTGTAACTTTAGGTATTTTACCTGCTGATGAAGTAGAAGATCGCATCCATGCTTTACTTGCTAATAGACCAATTAAAGCTCTGAAAGTAAAGCTGGGATCAACAGATGGCATTGAAGCCGATAAGTCAATGTTTTCAAAAGTAGCAGACTATACAAAACCATACGATGTGGCATTACGCGTAGATGCAAACGGCGGTTGGAATGTCGATGAGTCAATCAACATGATGACATGGTTGTCAGAGAGGGGAGTTGAGTATATAGAGCAACCTTTAGTAGAAGGCAATGAAGATGATTTAAAACACATTTTCCCAAAGCGAGCACTTCCCATTTTTGTAGATGAGTCTTGCCGATTGTCGACGAATATTCCTCAATGGGCATCTTATGTCGATGGTGTTAATCTTAAATTGATGAAGTGTGGAGGGATAACAGAAGCCATGCGGATTTTAGCAACAGCAAAAGCATTCAAACTAAAAACGATGATCGGATGTATGGGTGAATCGTCCATGTCCATTTCTGCTGGAGCTGCTATTTCTGGGATCATTGATTATATAGATTTGGATTCTCATTTAAATTTAGATCCTGATCCTTGTGCAGGCGCTCAATTTATTAATGGCGTCATCGTTCCTACAAACGAAGCCGGTCATGGAGCAACATTTATTAATACAAATACATAGCAATGTTTGATCAAACACAACCCTATGCCATCTATATGGAAGACAGCCTCAACGGCGACTTTGGAAAAATGGGATTTGGGATTATGCGTTACAGTCCACACCCGATTGCCTGCGTTGTTGATTCCACGCAAGCAGGTAAGACGGTAAGAGAAGCATGTGGCGAGCCATTTGAAGTTCCCATTGTTAAAGATATAGAAACAGCACTCCGTATGGGAGCCGAAATTTTTGTCCTTGGTACGGCGCCATCAGGTGGACGACTACCTGATGAGTGGGTAACTGTTATTGAAAAAGCATTGAGCAATGGCATGTCTTTAATCAATGGTCTCCACGATCGAATGGAAGATCGATTCTCTCATTTGGTCACAAAAGACAATCAAAAGATTTGGGATATCAGAGTGCCAGGTCCAGCAGTTCCAATCGCCAGAGCACGAGCAGCCAAGTTATCCAATAAGCGAGTCTTGATGGTCGGTACAGATATGGCAATCGGCAAAATGACAGCTGGTTTAGAACTGTATAAATGGTTACTAGATAAAGGAGTCAATGTAGGCTTTGTCGCGACAGGTCAAATTGGGATTACCATCACAGGAAAAGGAATTCCATTAGACGCCATTAAAGTTGATCAAGCTGCTGCAGCTGTAGAACATGCTGTCCTTGAGCAACAAGAAAAAGACGTCGTTATCATAGAAGGGCAAGGATCTTTATTGCATCCGGGAAGCACAGCGACGTTACCGTTGATGCGCGGTAGTTGCCCAACGCATCTTGTCTTATGCCACAAGTATGGCAAAACACACTTGCGCAATCCAAGCCACATTGAGGTTCCAAACTTAGATGAGTTTATTCAGTTGAATGAAACCGTTGCAAATGTATCTGGAAAATTGAGTAAGGCCAAAACCATTGGAATAGCAGTAAATACATTTGGCGTAAAAGAGTCCCTTGCAAAAAGTGATCTGCAAAGAATAGAAGCGTTAACAGGAATTCCTACTACTGACGTGATCCGTTATGGTGTGGAAGTGATAGGTAAGCAATTATTATAAATATCTGTATGATTATTCTAACAGATAGTTCAATTAAATGACTATGAATTTTGATGTAAAAATATTTGGAGCAATATTATTATTGGTAATAGGTTTGTTGTTTGCGGGATGCGAAAATAAACAACTGCAAGAGGTGAAGAAACATACAATGGACGGTGATTATTATAATGAAATGCACCGTCCTCAATTTCATTTTACACCTGAAGCCAATTGGATGAATGATCCAAACGGAATGTTTTACTACGAAGGGAAGTACCATTTATTTTATCAGTATTATCCTGATAGCACGGTTTGGGGTCCGATGCACTGGGGACACTCGCAAACAGAAGATTTGGTGCATTGGGAACATCTTCCTATTGGATTATATCCAGATTCCATTGGATGCATTTTTTCTGGAGGAGCAGTCGTAGATACTGAAAACACATCAAAATTAGGATCCACTGGTCAACCACCAATAATAGCAACATTTACCCATCATGATTTTGTAGGTGAAAAAGCCAAGACTAACGACTTTCAAAAGCAAAGCATTGCTTACAGTTTGGATGGGGGTTATGAGTGGATCAAATACAAAGAAAATCCAGTTATTCCCAATACTGAAAAAATTAAAGACTTTCGAGATCCTAAGGTTGTCTGGCATGAAGCATCCAAAAAATGGATTTTGGTATTGGCTGCCTATGATCGAGTTAAATTTTATGGCTCTCCAAATCTGCTTGATTGGGAATTTCTTTCTGATTTTGCGATACAAGGTGATCAACGCTTATGGGAATGTCCTGATTTATTCCCTATGACCATAGAGGGGACAAATGAAACAAAATGGGTATTGATTGTGAGCATTCAAAAACAGGCACCAAATGGGGGAACAGCATCTTCCTATTTTATTGGAGACTTTAATGGAACAGAGTTTCAGGCAGAAAAAAAGAAGCAAAAGTGGTTAGACTGGGGTACCGATAATTATGCCTTTGTTACCTGGAACAATGTGCCAAAAGATGATGGTAGAATTCTTGGGATAGGTTGGATGTCTAACTGGCAATATGCTCAAATTGTTCCGACAGAAAAATGGAGAAGTGCCATGACATTGCCGCGAGAATTAAAGCTGCTAAATGTAAATGCTGACTATCATTTATTTAGTACACCTGTGGAAGAGCTTCAATTGCTAAGAAGTGATTCCACCGTGTTCGAACAAATGAGTATTTCAGAAGAAAAGGAATTGAAAGGTTCCTTTGATCCTGTACAAGCCGAATTTGACTTGAGATTTAACGTTGAGAAAACAACAGCTAAAACTTTTGGAATACAGTTTGAAAATGAGCGAGGAGAATATTTTAATATTCAATTTAATAAGGAAGAAGGAAAAATGTATGTAAATAGAATGCATTCGAGCAATAATAAATTTTCGGATGAATTTTATGATGCTATTCATTCTGCACCCATTTCTTTAGATAATGAAAGTTTGGACGTCCATCTTTTTATGGATGTGAGTTCTTGTGAACTATTTATTAATGAAGGAGCAATCTGTTTCACAAGTATTTTTTTCCCTTCAAAAAGGTTTACTAAAGTTTCATTAATACAAGAAAATGGATCGGTAGATTTATCTGAAGCTAGAATTTATTCATTACAAGGAGCATGGAATAAGTAAACATTGGTTACTATATCGAGAAGGATTCTTCACAGGAATAGCAAAGTATTTTGGAATGAAGGACATTCAGATTGGCAATGATGATTTTGACAATGCTTATGTCCTGAAGGGGAATGATGAATTTAACCTTACCTGGATATTTAGCTTAAACCTTTGGATCATTATACCCATGTAACAAAAAAAGCTATCTAGTGAAGGATGATCCGAGGCGAATAATAGTGGATCATACTTACTAGATAGCTTATTTCTATTTTGTAAATCCGTTGAGGACTTAATCAGAATCTTATAGAGCAGGTGCTGCTGGGAAATCAACAGGCACTTCTGTTAAATTGTGCAATGTATTTGTGACGCCAATCGCTCCAGCTGCAACAACTAGATCAACAAGATTTTCTTTAGTAAAACCAGCATTGAAGAAATTTTCTTTCGTAGCATCGCTTACTTTACCTCTTGTCTCAGATAATTCTTTAGCGATTTTTGCAAGAGCATCAGTTTTAGGATCCCAACTTGCTTGACCTTTTCTTAGTTCGATAGTCTGAGCTTCGTCAAATCCATTCATTTGTGCAATAGCCGTGTGAGCTGCTTGGCAGTACGTACAACCATTGACTTGACTAATAGCTAAATCAATCACTTCTTTTTGCTTAGCTGTGAAAGACGTCTTAGCACCAGAAAAAGCTAGAAAAGTAGACAATGCATTTTCTGAATGAGCCATAGTCGCATACAGATTAGGCACGAATGTTAATTGCCCTTTTAAATTGTCAAATATCGCTTGATTATCAGCTGAAACTTCTTCTCTAGTTGGTACATTAATGTGTGACATTGTTTTAAATTTTTTGATTGAAATAATATGATATAAATCGTTTACTTTATTTGCGATGCAAAGATGCAGTTAGAAGAAAGTCAATTTTAGGTAGATGTTGCCCTAAGAAATGTCAATTATTCCCTTTCGGGTAAAAATATAACACCCTAACAACCATATTTGTTTTATTCTACACCACACATTATACCAAAAGGAGAATGGTTTGACTGATTTATTACGTAGAAGTTTTGTCTGTTGTCGAGACGAAAAACGCAGTGAATGCAGGTATTCACGAGTATTTTCAACGATGAGAACAGATCAAAAGATTAAGTAAAGTAAGAAACGGTCAAACTATTTTCATTTTGGTATATTATGTTTGTATCCTTAATTAAGCATTCAAAAATCAACATAATTAATGCCTAAACTCCTCCCCAAATCATTCTATACTAGGCACGATGTCTTACAGGTATCAAAGGACTTATTAGGAAAAACTCTGGTAACGAATATCAATGGACATCATACATCTGGGATTATCGTCGAGACAGAGGCATATCGTGCACCGGACGACAAAGCCTGTCATGCGTATAACGACAATCTCACGCCACGCACAGAGACAATGTTTGAAGAAGGTGGTATCGCCTATGTGTACATCTGTTATGGCATCCATCACTTGTTTAATGTCATCACAGCAGAGAAGGGTATGGCACATGCCGTTCTCATCAGAGCCGTCGAACCAACGGATGGTTTTGATGTCATGGAAGATCGCAGGAAGATGTCTTCAAAGCGAAAGGCAATCTGCAATGGTCCAGGAAAATTTGCCAAAGCAATGGGTATCCATAAATCTCACAATGGAATCAGTTTGATGACGCGTAAATCGCCAATTTACATCGAAGACAATACCGATATCCCAGAAGACCAAATCGTCGCTGGACCTCGTGTTGGGATGTCTACAGCTGAAGAGTGCTCCAATTGGCCTTGGCGGTTTAGAGTAAAAAATAATACATGGACATCCAAACCAGATGACGTGTGGTATGACCTTTGAAAGCCTTTGGAAAATAAAGCAAGTAATATCCCGGTACTTTGTGGGGTTGACTTATACCACAAGCCAAATTTGGCGCCTGTTTTCAAAGCAAAAACAATGAAAATTTATTTGAGGAAAGCCTAGAATTCTCACTGAATCACATTATTTCCACCTCATCACCATCCCTTTTATAACTAATATGCATATTTGCAGCCATTATGGTCTAGCTTTTGCAATAAACAGTAAAGGCGTTATACTAAACATAAATAAAGTTAAAAGTGAAAGTAACAGATTACTTCAAGAACAGTCAAGGGCAAACATTTGTATCCTATGAGATATTGCCTCCTGTGAAAGGTAAGGGTATGGAAGAGATATTCAACACTCTTGACCCATTGATGGAATTTAAACCTCCGTTCGTAGACGTTACTTATCATCGAGAAGACTATATCTATAGTGAGAATGAAAGTGGCTATTTTGAAAAAGTGGCGATAAGAAAAAGACCTGGTACAGTTGGTATCTGTGCATCAATCATGCATCGCTATGGTGTTGATGCCGTACCTCATTTGATTTGTGGCGGATTCAGTGTTGACGAAACAGAGAATGCACTCATTGATTTAAACTTTTTAAATATCAATAACGTACTTGCGCTCCGAGGAGACGCGAGACATTTAGAAGATAAGTTTATACCAGAACCAGGTGGTCACAAATATGCACTCGATCTTGTCAAACAAATCGACGCCATGAATAAAGGCAAGTATCTTGATTCTAATATTGCTGATGGTGCTAAATCTGATTTTTGTATTGGTGTGGCTGGTTACCCAGAAAAGCACTTCGAAGCTCCTAATCTTGAAACGGACATCAAATGGTTAAAGAAAAAGATTGATGCTGGTGCGGATTACATTGTCACACAAATGTTTTTTGATAATGAAAAGTATTTTGCATTTGTAGATGCTTGTCGCAAAGCTGGCATTGATGTGCCTATCGTACCAGGTTTAAAACCGATTACAAAAAGATATCAGCTAGGTACAATTCCTAGAAAATTCTTCATCAATTTCCCAGAACCTTTGGTGAAAGCAATGATGAAAGCAAAAGGTAGTAGAATCAAAGAAGTTGGTACGGAATGGTGCATCCAACAATCAAAAGAATTGAAAGAACGAGGCGTCCCTTGTTTGCATTACTATACAATGGGCGATGTGGAAACGACTCGGAAGATTTGTGAGGCGGTGTATTAGAG
>CALLFA010000117.1 GCA_937997635.1 uncultured Saprospiraceae bacterium
AGCCTTAGCTCATCCACTTCGATTGAAGATTCTTGAATTCATAGATAGTCAAGATGTCATCAATGTGAATAAGATTTATAACACCTTGAAAATAGAGCAATCTATCACTTCACAGCACTTACGGATTCTCCGGTTGGCTGGTGTGGTAAATGCAAAACGAGAGGGAAAGTTTATCTACTATGACATCAATTATGATGTTGTACAGAAAGCCTCAAAAGCTGTAAACAACTTCCTTCATTCAACTGTCAAGGCAAGATAAGAGTCAAAACGAAAATTATAAAAGCCAATCGAATTGCTTCGATTGGCTTTTTTTGTGTTCTCCATTAGTTTTTAACCTCTTGGCCTGGCCGATTAAGAGTGGCACGTACACACCTTAAGCCTTTACTGCTTTTGCTATGTCTTCCCAGCTAGATTTAAAATCGGTACCGATTCGATTCTTTTTGTGCTTTGTCTTCAATGAGGATAGATTATCAAATAGCTCCAACTGTCTTGGAGACAGATATTCTGTAGGGTCTTGACGTTTTGCCAATGCACGATTGACACGTAGCTCTTGAATTGGCAACATTGGGATGTATTTCAAATCAGAGTTGTATAAATAGTACTTCGTCTCTGGATCTTTTCTGTAAGAAGAATACTGCTTTGCATCTTTAAACACATTTTTAGATTCGCCTTTAGGCAAATACACATTTTGTGCAACGTTTGCAGCTTTCGCCTGCTTGTAAATGTCTTTCACTGAAGTGATGTCTTCATCATACACCACTTTCACTACTTCTCTACCGTCCATAAATCCAGCTTCCGTAGAGACGACACCGTCTATCCCAGCGATCTCTCTCTCCCCACTCCAGAAGCAATACATAGAAACAGCGAATTCGGATTGATTGCTCGTCGCTTCTAACTCTTCTTTTAACAATCTAAGGTAGGTCGGCACTGCACTTCCGTTATTCACTAGGGAAGCGATCAATGCATCCACCACACCCAATTGGCTATAGTTACCAGCGAGACGATTCGTCAGTGCTTTTTCGTCAGCATCGACAATCCTTACCACTGGATTATTCCAACTTGGCTCTTTATATTTTTTGAGAATTTTTGCATCATCGCCACCTTTATTATTAAAAATGGCAAGAGGGACAAATTCATTTTCAATTGCTTCTACAATCAACGGGTGAGTCATCACATTTTGACCATAATTCCGACAAGTCGCACAACCTGGCACTTCTTGAAAGAATACAAAAACGGGTTTATTTTCTTGTTCTGCTAGTTGAATGGCTTTATCATAATTTCTCATCCAGTTTACATTACCCAGTTCGACCGGATTTTCTGTTGCTGGGAAAAAAGCTGTTATTAAGGATAATAAAATAGTGTACATCATAATTTAATCTCTTTCGTGAATGGTACCCTCTCGATTCTTCAGAAATGATCCATCTCTGTCTCTGAATACGGCAACTATTTCTGCAGTAATGGACAAAGCAATTTCTTCGGGGCTCTCGGCACCGATATCTAAACCAACAGGGCTATAAAAAAAGTGTAAGGAATTTAGATCAGTTTCAGCATTGGTCTGTTGCAAGTCATTTTGCATTTTGACCATTCGCTTTTTTGGTCCAAGCAACCCCATGTAAGGAGGTTGATTGATCATAAAGTGTTGCAACATCTTCATGTCCTTATCGTAGTCATGAGACATCAACACCACGGCAGAGTATTCGTCAACGCCTATCTCCCCTACTTGGTCATAAGACACCACTTTACTTGATCGATCAAAAATATGCTTGCCAATTTTTCTCATCAAACCTATAACCTGAATATCCCAGCCTAGTTCAGTCGCAATTCCGACAAAAGCATTGACGTCATAATTATCTCCTACTAAAATTAACTTTAGCTCGGGACGCAAAAATTCAATGAGTATCGAGTGTTCCGTATTATGCGTTTGTGAGGACACCGAAAATACCTTAGATTTTCGCTTTTCCTTAACAGTTTTCTCGAGTGCCTCAAAGGTCTTCGCATTGACATTAATGGACTCAGAAATAAGTTCTTTCTGTTCACTTACAAGTCCGAGCTTACTGTTGTCAGGCGTGTCAATAATCTGATACAACAGGGTCGGCTCTCGTCGATGAATAAGCTCTTTTAATTGCTCCACTGGATTATGTTTATCCGTTGGATCAACTGGCACAAACAAGACTTCTATCCGCCCATTGCATCCTAAGCCGACACCGATTTGATGCGCATCATCGTCCATGGTATCGTAGACAACCACAGATGCTGTGTCTTTATGAATCGCAATCTGCGCTCGCTTAAGCGCATCCCCTTCCAAACATCCGCCACTGATGCCACCGATCCAATCGCCACTGCTTTTCACAAACATACGAGCGCCTATTCTTCTATATGCAGACTCCTCTACACTGACTACTGTAGCCAATGCCGCTTTATCCTTCGTCCAATCCACTGCCTCATACGAAGCGATAATGTTTCTAATTTCCTTCATTGTTTACACTAACTTTTGGCTGAGAAATATACCCAGTCCAATACACAAAATACAAACTACTAACGAGCCTAACACATAGGCCAATGCAGTTGTTGTATGCCCATCCTGTAAGAGTTGAAATGTCTCACCACTAAAGGTGGAAAATGTACTGAAACCTCCGCAAAAGCCAGTCATCCAAAGTAGGCGTTGGGAAGAGTTCATTCCGTCTTTGAGTGCCATGCCTATGAAAAATCCTAGAATGATGCAGCTGATGACATTGGCAACAAATGTAGCCGTTGGGAAATGCCACTCATTTGCTTGAATGAGTCGGCTGATGCCATAGCGGCATATGGAGCCGAGGCCACCACCTAAGAAAACA
Organism: uncultured Saprospiraceae bacterium; assembly: GCA_937997635.1. Taxonomy (GTDB): domain Bacteria; phylum Bacteroidota; class Bacteroidia; order Chitinophagales; family Saprospiraceae; genus CALFUK01. Next base: position 2,835 of record CALLFA010000117.1, read on the forward strand.
TATAGGAATGCTTGCATGTGGTAAAGATGGGGAAAGAGTTGGGGAAATGGAAATGGTGGGTGGGCTTCATAAGTATAATTATAATCATAGAATGGTTCTCATCATTATTGACTCTGCAATTACTTATCTTCAGCAAAAAAAGATATGGCAACTATTGAGAAATCAACATTGACATTCCTAAAGAATCTGGAGAAAAACAACAATCGTCCTTGGTTTCAAGAAAATAAAGCGACCTATGATGATGCGCACACCAATGCCAAAGAATTCATGGCTGCGCTTGTCACTGAAATGAACAAAGCAGATAAAATAGAAAAAAGTAAAATGTTCCGTATCTATCGAGATGTGCGCTTTTCAAAAGATAAGACGCCGTACAATCCAGCATTCCGGATATCTCTTGGAAGAGAAAAACCATATTTGCGTGGTGGTTACTACCTAAGTATTGGTCCTAAAGAAGGATACGTTGCAGGAGGATTTTTTAATCCAAATCCCCACGACCTTAAATTAATTAGAGAGAATATCGCCATTGACGCCAAACCTTTTCGAAAATTATTCAAAACGAAAAAATTTGTCGATACGTTTGGCAGCGTATACGGCGATGGCGTTAAGTCTGCACCAAAAGGGTTTGACAAAGACCACCCAGATATTGACTTAATCAGACTCAAACAGTTTTTAGTCAATAAACGCTATTCAATAAAAGAAGTGACCGATCCTAAGTTTGTCAAAACTGTAGTTAAAGACTTTAAAGTGATGCGCCCTTGGTTTGATTTTATGAGTGAAGTTTTGGGACACAATTTGAATGGGGAAGCTTTGTATTAGCTTGCTGTGGGCAAGCAGTTATGAAACCGCCTGCTGGCGGAAGTGTTGAGTTATGAATTCCGCACGTTGTGCTGAAAGTTATGAATATCACACTACGTGCGAGAAATGGGCACCTATCATATAAATATCATGATACGTCCTTTTTAAAATCCCTCATTGAGACTACAGCAATTTAAAATATCAACTGGTATTAAGCTTGCTTGGGGCAATCAGTTATGAGTCCGTCTTCTCACGAAAGTATTGAGTTATGAATTCCGCATGTTGTGCTGAAAGTTATGAATATCGCACTACGTTCTAGAAATTGGGATCTATCGGCTTATGCTAAACAGCCTACTTTTCGTGCCCTAATTTAATTTTTTTATCATTTCTTCGTTTATTCTATTGGCAAAGTTATACGTCCCGTATTTTATTTTCGTTACATAATTCTTTTCTAATTCAGCTAAAACTATCGAATTCTTTGAACCTGCAAATATGGCTATTGAGTCGTTTTTCAGTATTGGCATTCCAAGTTCTGGAATAAAATCTCCAATTTCTCTACCTACTTGAATGTTTTGACCAATCAATATCTTATTAGAAGTTAGAATCAATTCAATAAATGTTTGATCCTTGTCCTCTGCTGACCAACCATAACCATGCTTATCATATGTATGCGTGACTACTGATCCTATTTCATCTTTTTGATTGTCACTTTTACTGAATAAAGTATAAAACACAAAGATTCCTTCTTCTTCTGGATTGAAATACTTTTTGGAAGGAGACTTCTCTACAAGACCAGATGTTTCATAATATTTAAATATTTCACTTAACTCAACTGAGGGAAAATTGGGTAACTGGTTTGTCTTGTATTCCTTTAATCTATTCTTTGTCAGAACATCTTGCTTGTTAAACCATTCATCACCATTCCTTTTACAAAATTCATAGCCACTTTCTATTTCGACCAAACACATTTCATTATACATTATAAATTTGTTTGGAAGCTTTTCAGTATCCAAAAATAACGTATCATTTTGTTTTATGTAAGTTCCATTTATATTATAATTACCAAGATGTCCCTCCACTATATAGTTGAAATGAGATTGATTAATTTTCAATTCATGAAATGTTTCATTCCAAAATGCTTTATATGTTTTTATTGCAGGTTCACCTGAACAGCTAACAAGTGTAATAATTAATATAAGAATATAGTGTCTCATTTTATAGTTGTGCATGCTACAAAATAATGATTGATCTTATTATCAAATTGAGATTTGAATTCACGCTTACTCAACTCATTCTTGTTTCTGAAAAATCGCTCAAAGGTAAATATCTTTAAACCAAGTGATGTCAGAAGAGTATAGAGTTCTTCATTCGTGCAATACAATTCTGAGCCACCTAATCCATGTTCAAACACAATCAGTGGTTTATGCTTTTCTATGAGTTTAGCACCACCTTCAATCACTAATTTTTCTGCACCTTCCACATCTATTTTTATAACATCAATCTTGTCTTGGATACCCATGTCATCCAGTGTGTTGGTGCTGACATCTATTGTTTCGATGACTTCATCTCTTTCATATGTTCGCTGTTTTAATCCGCTATAAGAAGGATTGCTTTTAACATATTGGAATGGAGACATTCCTATGACATTGGATAATGCGTAATGACTAATGGATACTTGTTTTTGAGTTGCATATTTTTCAACCAACCGTTCATAATTCACATTTACTGGTTCGAATGCGTAATGATGTCCTTTACTTGCATACATCAACATCAGATCTAATATTTCACCCTTGTAGCAACCGACATCAATACAGTTGCTTTCTGGCTTTAAATATGCCTTTAATAATTTCTTTGTGTATAAATCGTACTTATGGTTTTTACTTAAAGGTATTGGACTAGATTTTAATGCGTTTTTTAATGCATCTGGTATGAATCGCTTTATATGTTGTTTATAGCTCATTTAATGGTAAAAGTAACATCGTTAGCTCCCATAGTCTTGTGTGATCAATACCTCCTTAAACTGTCTGATCTTTATAATATTAAAAATCACAAACCCTACCAATAATATAAGATAAATAGATCAATTCTCTAAAATGTCAATTCCAAAGTGGGTGGCCAAAAATAAAATAATTGCGGCCAAAGCTGTAATAATTGTCAAAAGCCATTTCCTAAAAATTGCTTTCTTTGTTCTCTTCCGAACCAAAGCATAACACTCTGTACAACATGTCATTTTAACTTTCCCGATTAATGACAGACATGTTGCGCAATAATTCTTAGAACAAGTCGAACACATGGCAACTGAAGCTTGATCTTTATGGGTGTAACAGTGTTGTTGCATAATTTTGTTTTTCTAGTTTAATTGTGTCTCTTAGTTGATTGACTCATTTAGCGAATTTCCGTCTGGTATTTAATCTCCATTTGAAAAATCATTTTCTATTAATAGCTGAATTAACGTTATTTAATGTTGAAAAAATTAATCTGTGTGGTGAGAGAAATTATTTTCAATACAATCACATCAACTATTTTCAACACTTACTCACCACAACATCCACCAACCCCGCAGCCAGTTTAGCAGTCAACTCATCTCGATCATACACTGGGTTCATTTCTGCCAAATCTACTGCAATCAGTTTGCCTGAAGCACAAATAGATTCTAATACGCTCAACACAAACGATGGGGTAAATCCAAACGGACTTGAAGCACTTACACCAGGTGAATACGCTGATGCAAATCCATCGAGATCTATGGTGACATAAATGTAATCCAACTTTTCAATAAAGTCATTCACCGTTAGAATCACCTGTTTTACATCTACTTCACATTGCTTGAGTAAAATCCAGTCAACTCCAAATTTTTCAGCAACAGCAAATAATTCTTTTGTATTCGATCTCTCTTGAATACCAATGGGTAAATAAGAAATATTTCCTTTATCCAACTCATTGAATATCTGATAAAATGGCGTACCTGAATTTGCTGATTTCACTGGCGGTCGCAAATCGAAATGCGCGTCAAAATTAATGATGCCTATTTTAGCTGTATCCTCTTTTTCTTTTAACCAATCGTAAATTCCACGAAAGTGGGCATAAGCAATATCATGTCCTCCACCCAAGGCAATCGGAAATATTCCATGCTTTAATAATGCTGTTATGCTAGATGCAAATACTTCCTGACACTCTTCCAATTTTTCATCATCACATCTAATCGAGCCAACATCAGCAATTCGTTTGCCACCATGATGCCACGCGATTTTAGCCAGTCGTTTACGGATAGCATCTGGGCCATCCACTGCACCGACTCTCCCTTGGTTGCGCTGCACACCTTCATCACAGGCATAGCCAATGATTGCTGCATCAATGTTACTTAGGTCATCTTTCTCGAAGTCAAGCTGTTCAATTGCTTGATACCAATATTGCTTCCCTAAAGAAGGATCAACTTCCCTACCCTTCCACAAGTCTGGTTGCACGCACTGATATAATTTACTTGACTTCATTGCCATTAAGATAGACTTTATCAATTAGGTTTGAGCCAAATGAATACGGAATAAATGAATACGATGGGATCTCTTTTGTCAAGATGAGATTTGCTCGATGTCCAATTGCAATCGCACCAACTTCACCATCGAGTCCCATGGCATATGCGCCATTTAAAGTAGCAGCATTTATCGCTTCTTCTGGCAACATCTTCATTTTAATACATGCAGCCGATACGACACGATTCATATTACCAGAAGGACAAGAACCAGGATTAAAATCAGAAGCCAAAGCCAATGGCAAGCCAGAGTCAATTATTTTACGTGCAGGTGTATAAGGAATACCTAAAAAATACGAACAACCTGGCAAAGCTACTGGCATCGTATCTCCTTTGGATAACTCTTCAAAATCCTCGTCATTCATCACCTCCAAATGGTCAACACTTAGTGCGTCATGCTTTACAGCCAGACCAACCCCACCAATAGAATTAAACTGGTTGACGTGTAATTTTGCAGGCAAGCCATAAGACTGAGCAGCCCGTATAATTAGTTCTGTATCTGTTAAAGAAAAATAACCTTGCTCACAAAAGACGTCGACATAATCAGCTAATTTTTCTTTTGCAATTAATGGCAACATATCATTAATAACAACATCAATGTAACCCTGCTTATTTTCTTTGTATTCTAACGGCACTGCATGGGCACCTAAAAATGTCGCCCTAATAGGAAGTGAATATTCCTCAGACAATAATTTAATGACGCGAAGCATTTTTAACTCCGCTGCTACATTAAGTCCATAACCCGATTTTATTTCAATAGCGCCTGTACCTAAGCGGATGACTTCATTTAGTCTCTGCTTACTTTGCTTGTACAAATCTTCTTCACTTGTCTCGCCTAATAATGTGGCTGAATTCAAAATACCTCCTCCAAGCGAGGCTATTTCTTCATAACTCTTGCCTTGTATGCGTTGCACAAACTCCTGTTCTCGATTACCTGCATACACAAGATGTGTGTGGGAGTCACACCATGTCGGCAATATGATTCGCCCAGTAGCATCCACCACTTCGCAGTCATCATTTGGACATAAGTCCATAGATCCAAAGGCTGCAATTTTACTATCCTCGACTAATAAGTATGCGTTCTTGATGGTTGGCAATACCTTCATGTCTTCTCCAGCAACATAACGAATTGGCGTTTCTCGTACCTGCACCAGTTCTTTTATATGTTTAAAAAGTACTTTCATTTTTTCTAGGTCATTGTTTAAAGCAACATCTTATATGTCTGGAAAAGAATTATTGAGATTTTAGGATTTGTGTTTCGTCGAACATCAACAAGTCATCATCTACCTCTTCTGAAATTGTCACCACTAAATTTGGTGTCTTATCCATCTCTCTTTGTATGGCATCTTTGGCACCTTTATTTCTAGCCCAACTTCGTCTGGCGATTCCATTATTCACATCATAAAACAACATTTGCTTTAGTCTCTGTTCTGCTTCTTCTGTGCCATCCAATAACATTCCAAAACCACCATTGATCACTTCACCCCAACCAACACCACCGCCATTATGTATGGACACCCAAGTGGCTCCTCTGAATGAATCACCGATAACATTATGGATCGCCATGTCTGCTGTAAACTGACTACCGTCATAGATATTAGATGTTTCGCGATAAGGCGAATCTGTACCACTGACATCATGATGATCTCTTCCCAGAACAACTGAGCCAATCTTGCCCTCAGCAATTGCCTCATTAAAAGCTGTTGCAATCGCAATACGTCCGGCAGCATCTGCATATAGAATTCGCGCTTGTGATCCCACGACCAGTTGATTTGATTTTGCTTGTCTGATCCAATTGATGTTGTCTTTTAATTGCTGCTGTATATCCGTTGGTGCAGATTCCAATTGCTTTTGCATGACCTCAAGTGCTAAGGCATCAGTGGCATCTAGGTCACTTGGTTTACCTGAAGTACAGACCCATCGGAATGGCCCAAATCCATAATCAAAACACATTGGCCCAACAATGTCTTGCACATAAGATGGGTAGCGAAAACCAGTTCCATCTTGATTCATCACATCTGCATTTGCTCTAGAAGCCTCCAACAAAAAGGCATTTCCATAATCAAAAAAGTAAGTGCCTTTTGCCGTATGTGCATTGATGGCAGCAACATGTCGCCGAAGTGATTCCGTGACATGCACTTTAAATTCATCAGGATTATCTCGCATCATTTTCTGTGATTCTTCAAATGAAAAACCAACAGGATAATAGCCGCCCGTCCAAGGAATGTGCAAAGACGTCTGATCAGAACCAATTTCGATTTTTATATTCTCTTGATCGAATTTTTCCCAGACGTCGACGATGTTACCGATATAAGCAAAAGAGACAACCATCTTATTTTCTTTCGCTTTTCTTACAGCAACAACCAATTCATCAAGACTCTCCACCAATGTATCTACCCAACCTTGTTCATGTCTTTTTCTTGCTGCGGCAGGATTCACTTCAGCGCAAACAGTTATACAGCCTGCAATGTTACCTGCCTTTGGTTGAGCCCCACTCATCCCGCCCAATCCTGCTGTAACAAATAATTTTCCAGCAAGAGATTCTCCTTCAGCTAGGATGCGTCTAAATGCATTCATGACAGTAATTGTAGTCCCATGCACGATGCCTTGAGGACCTATGTACATGTACGACCCAGCAGTCATTTGCCCATATTGCGTGACACCCAGGGCATTGTATTTTTCCCAATCATCCGCTTTCGAATAATTTGGAATCATCATGCCATTAGAAATAACAACTCTTGGTGCTTGAGGCGATGAGGGAAATAATCCCATCGGATGACCAGAATACATGTGCAAGGTTTGCTGTTCTGTCATCTGTGATAAATACTTCATCGTCAATAGATACTGTGCCCAATTTTGAAACACAGCACCATTGCCACCATAGGTGATTAACTCCTCTGGATGTTGCGCCACCTTAGGATCAAGATTATTTTGAATCATCAACATGATTGCAGCCGCTTGTTTTGTATTCGCTGGATATTCATCAATTGGCCTTGCGTAGATGTCATAACTTGGCTTAAATCGATACATATAGATTCGACCAAAGGTTTTTAGCTCTTCGTAAAATTCTGGAGCTAATGTGACATGCCATTCTTTTGGAAAATACCGGAGTGCATTTCTGACGGCTAATTTTTTTTCTTCTGTGGATAAACTATCTTTTCGCTTTGGTGCTCGATTTACCTCGTCAGATGGGGTCCTAGGTTCAGGCAATAATTTAGGAATCCCTTGTTGTATGATTTCTTGAAATGTCATGATCAATTATTCAAATTCGAATGATCTGTTTTGTACTAAGGAGATCATTTCATCAATATCATTTTTTAATAAGCGGTCTTTTTCAATTGGTTGCACTTTCGTGCGAATGAGCGCGTGTGCACGTTCGACAGTTTTGGAAAACGTATTAGGCCTTCTATAGCTTAATCCTTGAGCGGCGTACATTAATTCAATCGCTATTATTTTTTCAAGATTATTTAAAATTTGATTAAAACGTCTGCCTGATATACTCCCCATAGAGACGTGATCTTCTTGTCCAAGTGATGTGGGTATGCTATCCGCTGATGCAGGAAAGCAAAGCGATTTATTTTCTGACACCAATGCCGCGGTTGTGTATTGTGGAATCATAAAACCAGAATTAAGGCCTCCTTCTTTCGTTAATAATTTTGGCAATCCATATTTACCTTCCAATAATAAATAAGACCGACGATCAGAAATATTACCTAATTCGGCACTAGCCAGGCAACAATAATCTAGTGCCATTGCAAGCGGCTGACCATGAAAATTTCCACCTGATATAGCCTCATCTGCATTTAATATGATTGGATTATCTGTGACAGCATTCAATTCTATTTCTGTGAGTTCTTTCAGGTGATTGTAAGCATTCCTTGAAGCGCCATGCACTTGTGGGATGCATCTGATGGAATATGGATCTTGAACTCGATCGCAATCGAAATGGCTTTGCAAATTTTGCGAATCTTTCAGATAGTGGCGCATTCGACTTGCAACATGGATTGTACCATTAAATGGTCGCAGTTCGTGAACCTTTGGATGCATCGTACTCGCACTTCCTTGAAAAGCTTCTAAACTCATCGCTCCTGCAAGATCTGCCAAATCAAGAAGATATGACATGCGATCCAATCCGATTATTGCATGCGCAAGTATGAACTGTGTCCCATTGATTAAGGCCAATCCCTCTTTCGCTTGCAATTGAAATGGATCTAGTTGATGTTCTTTTAGTTTTTCTTTTGCAGGAATAGTACCACCGTCCACCAAAAATTCTCCATGACCTATGAGTGGTAAAAACAAATGCGATAAAGGAGCTAAGTCTCCTGAAGCACCAACAGATCCTTGTTCAGGTACAGCTGGAATCAAGTCATGATTATTAAAATACATCAACCGTTCTAACAATTCAAGCCGAACGCCAGAATGGCCCTTTGCTAACGAGTGAATTTTAGTGAGCAGCATCAATCGCGACAAGGCTTTGGATATATTTTCTCCCACTCCGACAGCGTGACTCAATAATAAATTCTCTTGCAATTGATTGATATCGTCTGTTGGTATGCGCACATCACAAAGCGGACCAAAACCAGTATTCACACCATAGATTGGTCTCTCTTTGTCTAGTATCGATTCGACATAATTGCGACATGTCTTGACTTGTGATTCTGCTGTCACGGACAATCGGATATCGGATCGCTCATTGACGAGCTCCATCATATCTTCTACTGCGAATCTATCTATTCCAAATTCCAACATTGTTGTGACTATTTGAGTCGATGAAAATACAGTTAGTTTTTTGTAAGTACGATAAACCACATTAATCATTCATACCGTCGAATGTATTCGATGAATTGAGAACTCACTTTACATTGAATAGGGTGACCGAGCCTAATCTTTGAACTCATTGTGAATAATTCTCTACGAGACCTGCAAAAATCGTAGGGTTAATGTTTAGCCACATGTTTTGATTTGAATGCGTCTTCTAAAGGACAGTTGTACATCATCTAAAGCCCAATTTATATTCACCAATGTGAAAAATGACAAACTATAATTTGTTATTAAAATCCTTTTTCCTAATTTGGATGAGATGTTATGATCTGAATGTTTTGTTCAAAATAAGCCTACTATTATTTGACACTCAATCAGGGCTACATCAAAAAACATTACTAACTGTAAATTATCTACATGAAAAACAATCTACGATGGGCATCTGTGTGCCTGTTTTTGGTCTTTGCTGTCTCTCTTAGTGCACAACGAACAATCACAGGAACATTGATCGACGAAAATGCTACACCTCTCATCGGGGTGAATGTTCTTGTAAAGGGCACTACCAATGGCACAATTACTGATTTAGATGGCGCTTATTCCATTGAAGCTGATGATGGAGATGTGCTCCTTTTTTCTTACACTGGATTTACATCTCAGGAAATACCTGTTGGTACACAATCTGTTATTGACATCAGTATGTCTGAAGGAAGTCTTTTGGATGAAGTCGTCGTGGTTGGCTACTCCACACAAAAGAAAGCGAATTTAACTGGAGCTGTTGGTACAGTCACTTCTGACGAATTATCAGCTCGACCATTAACCGATGCATCCCAAAGCTTACAAGGTAAAGTATCAGGCGTATGGATCAATCAAGATAGTGGTGAACCAGGTCAAGATGGCGCTACCATAAGAATCAGAGGTATCGGTACCCTAAATAATGCTGATCCATTGATTTTAGTGGATGGTATAGAAGCGCCATTTGGCAACCTCGACCCTAACGATATTGAATCCATCACCGTGCTGAAAGATGCTGCATCTGCATCCATCTATGGCTCAAGAGCTGCCAATGGAGTGGTACTGGTGACGACTAAAAGAGGAACTCCAAACCAAAAACCGACATTTACCTACACTGGCTATGTGGGTTCGGGACAAGTGAATTCGATTCCAGACTACATCTGGGATTCACAAGAATTTATGTTGCTAAGAAATGAAGCGGACGTTAATTCTGGTCGACCACCGTTATATCCTGATGAAGTCGTTGCAAGATTCGCTAACGGACCAAATACAAATTGGTTTGATGAGACTTTTCAAAATGGCCCAATCCAACAACACAGCTTGTCTATTGGTGGTGGTAGTGGTAATACAAATTTCCATATATCAGTGGGTTATTTACAGCAAGACGGTGTGGTCAGATTCACTAAAGGTACTGAACGATATAATGCGAGAATTAATCTCGACACCAAAGTGAACGATCAGTTTAAAATAGGAGGTAGCTTCTATTTTAGCCGCCAAGAGTCCGATTTGGACAATGTGAATCAAGATGGTGGTGTGTTGGCACGTACGACAAGACTTGGACCTAATTTCCCAGCCTTTGATGACCAAGGAAGACTTGCAGATAGAGATAGAGAGATCAATTCCCTTGAGCTTTCGACGCCTAATATTCTTGCAGAAATTCAGGCTCTGAATAGATTATTGGATGACAATCGTCTGTTAGGAAGTTTTTATGCAGAGTATGAACCAATAACAAATTTAAAAGTCAGAGGTACATTCGGTGCCAACTACCAAACAAATGACGACGATTTTTTCAACAGACGATTTCAAACTTATGATTGGCAGACTGGAGAAGAAGGCTTGGCTTGGTTAGAGAATCGGTCGTTTAGCAATTATCACGACGAAAGATTGAACATTACGAGTTGGGTGCAAGCCAGTTATGAAAAGTCAATTGACCAGGTCCACAATTTTAAATTTCTAGTTGGTGCAAATCAAGAAAGTTCAAACTTTAGTTTTTTCCAAGCAGAACGTCTTGAAATACCGAGTAATTCCTTGCCAGCATTGAGTACTGGTAATCCAGAGACATCCACGAATAATGGTGGAGCTTCCGCGTGGGCATTACGATCTTTCTTTGGACGGGTCAACTATTCATTCGACAATAAATATTTGTTTGAAGCCAACATTAGAAGAGATGGATCATCAAGATTTGGTTCTAATAATCGCTGGGGAACATTCCCATCATTCTCAGCTGGTTGGATCATTTCCGAGGAAGAATTTTGGGGATCTTCGTTTGTTGACTTCTTCAAAATAAGAGCATCTTGGGGACAATTAGGAAACCAAAACTTAGGTAGTGATTTTCCTTTTGCAGCGAGTATTTCATTTGACCCAGCTTATACATTTGGTGGCGCCATTGTTGGTGGAGCAGCCCAAACTTCACTCGGAAATCCTGACATAAGATGGGAGACAACCACACAGACAGACATCGGAGTTAATTTATCTATGCTGGATGGTCGCTTATCTTTCGAAGCTGATTACTTTATCAGAAATGCATCAGATATCTTATTCTCCCAAAATAATCCAGGAGTGACAGGAGTTCGTACGCCTACAGTGGTCAATATTGCAGAAGTTCAGAATAGAGGATGGGAAGTACATGCCGGTTATCGCACAAATATTGGCGCACTAGGAATAGAATTTGGAGGAAATTTAACCCATGTTGTAAGTGAAGTACAGCAAATTGATCCTAATTTGACTGGAGATGCGGATCGTGTATTTGATGGTGCTTTTATTATTCAACGTGGCCAGCCAATCAATGCTTTATTTGGCTTGAATACCATTGGAATTTTCCAAAACCAAGCAGAAATAGAAGCAGCCCCAGACCAATCAGCCATTGGCGGTGGACCTTCTCCTGGTGATTTCAGATATGAAGACATTAATGGTGATGGAGCCATTACTGTTGAAGACAGAACTGTACTGGGACAAGACAACCCTACTTGGTTGTATGGATTTAATATCGGTGCAGACATTAAAGGATTTGACATCGCCTTATTATTTCAAGGTATTGGCGACGCACAAGTATTTGAAACCGGACGGGTTTTCGCCCCATTCCAAAACAGTGGTGGTGTAGCCGCTATTTGGAGAGACCGATGGACACCTGAAAATCCAGATGCAACTCTTCCTAGAATTGCGATTTCTCAAGGTCCGAATTACGCAGTGAACAATTCAGGTTTTATATCTGATAGAAGTTACTTACGATTGAAAAATTTACAGATTGGCTATAATTTAAATTCAGACTTGTTTGAAAATAATTTCATACAAAGTCTTCGGGTTTTTGTTAATGGTACGAACTTATGGACACGTACAGACTTCGTTGGCTTTGATCCAGAGCGACCTCCAAGGAATACAAATGGATTCTCTGGTTATCCTCAACTACGATTATGGACTGGAGGCTTGACGCTAAAATTTTAAACATTTAATCATTAAAAGAAAATTCATTCACTCATAATAAATAAATAGAATGAGCTTATTAAAAAACATTTCATTATTACTTTTCCTCATCTGCCTGTCTACAACGGCATGCAATGAAGATTTTCTAGAAAAAACACCTACAGATAGAGGTAGTGTCGATGGCTTCTTTGAAACAGAAGAAGATGTCAACCGCGCGCTCAATGGCATTTATGATGTCTTCCAGGGTTCTATCTGGGGAGGCGGTTTTTACTGGATGCATCAAAATTTTGATATCCTCACGGATAATGGTGTAGGTTGCTGCCCTTGGGAACAAGAGTATACTACGATTGCAAAAGGAGAACATTCACCTACAACTGGTGGTATCATCAATACCAAATGGGATTTTGGTTATGAAGGTATTTTCCGCGCCAATTCGGTTATCGAAAATGTTGGCAATGTCGGCTTGAGTGCAGACAGACAAAATGAAATTATAGCAGAGGCAAGATTCCTTAGAGGTTTGATCTACCAGGAATTGACAAATTTATTCGGGGAAGTTCCTTTGGTTTTAAATGTCTTAACCAGAGATGAAGGACTTGAAGTATCAAGAGCTTCAAAAGCAGAGGTCTTAGCTGCTATCTATGAAGACCTAGATTTCGCAGAAGCTAATCTAAGCACTACCCCACCGAATGGTGATATTGGCCGACCTACGATGCAATCGGCTATTGCAGTGAAGACGCGATTGAGAATGTACAACAATGATTTCTCAGGTGCGATCGCTGAAGCAAGAAAATTGATGTCTTTAGAAGCCCAAGGTGTTGTCGGCCTTGTCAGCGAGTATGGCGAAGTGTTTAATCCAGAAAATGAAAACAATCCAGAAGTGTTGTTCGACATTCAATTTACTGGTGGTACACAAGGAGAAGGCAACTTCATGCAAGTGGCGTTAGCTCCTGGCCCAGAAGGTGCACCTGGTAATGGTTGGGGTTCTATTACGCCATTAGATGGGTTGGCTGATACGTATAAAATGACTGACGGACTATCCATTGATGAATCTCCACTTTATGATCCAAACGATCCTTACTCCAATAGAGATCCTCGTATGTTTGGTAATTTATTTGTGCCGGGACATTCGACTTGGAGAGGAGAAGTCTATAGTGAAAGTTTATCAGGATTTTCTCCATTCTTTGCTGTTCGTAAATGGGTTGACCCTAATGCAACAATTGGTGAAGATGGCTGCTCATGCAATGAAACAAATCTCATTTTATTCAGATATGCAGACATCCTCATGTACTTCGCTGAGGCGACCAACGAAATGTCAGGTCCAACAGATGAAGCTTATGCTGCTGTCAATCAGGTAAGAGTGAGAGCTGGAATGCCAGATTTTCCTGCAGGTCTCAGTCAGGATGAATTCAGACAATTATTAAGAGAAGAAAGACATGCAGAATTTGCTTGGGAAGGGACTCGCTATTTTGATTTAATCAGATGGAATATGGCTACTGAAACTGTGCCTGATGCGACTCTTTTTGGCGAGCTGAGAGATACACGTACATTCCAGACTCCAAAACATAATCTTTGGCCAATCCCACAAAAGGAAATTGATTTAAACCCAAATCTCACTCAGAACCCAGGCTACTAGAAACAGTCTATTCGAAGTACAGTTGGATCGGCAGAAATGCCGATCCTTCATTATTTGAGTACTAACTCCAACATGCATGAATAAAATCTTGAAATATCTCATATGTTTACTTTGGTTTGTATACGTCCAAAGCTATGGACAAGGCTTTACAGAAGTGTCAGATTATGCAGGTATACATCATGCGTTCAAGATAGATCTAGCCAACTTTGGAGGAGGAGTAGCTGTCTTCGATTATGACAACGACGGTTTCGAAGATTTGTATCTACCTGGTGGAAATGACAAAGATCAGTTGTACAAAAATAACGGAGACGGCACATTCGCCAATACATTTGAAGGCTCTGGACTTGATGCATTAAATCTTGTGCATACGCAAGGTGCAGCAGCCGCTGATATCGATAGAGACGGAGACAAAGATTTATTGGTAACCACCTTATATGAAATTGAAAACAGAGATCTGGTGCATAATTTCTTGTTTCGAAATGACGGTAATGGCAAGTTCACTGATGTGTCTCGCGAATATGGGTTGACAAAATACACCAGCAATAGTCAGGGAGTATCATTTGGTGACATAAACGCAGATGGGTTTCCAGATATGTATATTGCAAACTACGTGACTGCATCTCCCAGAGGTGTATCTATTTTCAATCAAAGCACATTTACATCCAGCTTTATTTCTGCACCAGATTATTTATTTATCAATTCAGGTGGTTCTTATTTTATAGAAGCGAGTAAGGTCTACGGAATGGATCATCGCGGCTTTGGTTTTATGGGTATACTGTCAGATTGGGATAATGACCAAGATTTGGATGTTTACGTCGCTAATGATTTTGGCTATATCGCACAACCAAATCAGGCTTTACGAAATACATATCCCGAAAGAGGATTTGAATACGACACTGAAGATGTTCGATTGAATTATGGCATGAATGCTATGGGCATTGCAAGGACAGATTTCAACATGGACGGTTGGATGGATTATTATGTCTCCAACATAAATGCAGGTCTATTTGTTGCCAATGAAGAAGGTGAAAATTTTATAGACTTTGGCGTACAAGCTGGTTTTGGTATCTCGCTCATTGACAGAGAAGATTATCAAGGAGTACCAGTGAGTTGGGGCGCCAATTTTTTCGATTATGATCATGATGGTGATGAAGATCTCTTTGTCTGTAATGGGGCTTTGAATCCAACAGTCAGACCAAATCACAACTTCTTTTTTAAAAATAATGACAGTCAATTTGAAGAAATCTCCGCAAGTCTGGGCGTAGACGATCCAAGGATTGCCCGTGGATCAGCTGTTTTCGATTATGACAATGATGGCGATATGGATCTCATCGTGGTTAATCAGTTTGCAAGAGAACCAACACAACAAATTCCAGCAGCCAGAACCCTGCTTTTCAGAAATGACGCTAGTGAAGGCAACTGGCTTAAAGTAAAACTAAAAGGAGTCACCGCGTCACCCGATGGCATTGGCTCAAGAGTAGAAATCAAGAATGGATCTCAGACGATGATCCGTGAAGTCGATGGCGGATCAAGCCACCTATCTCAAGGCAGTACGATCCTTCATTTTGGTCTGGGAGATACAGAAGTGGTGGAATCGATAACAGTCAAATGGCTTGGCGGAAAGGTTCAAGAATTGACTAATGTTGATGTCAATCAAACGCTCACGATTGAAGAAGATCAGATCGAAACGCCCATATTTGACAGTGATGAATTACGTCTGTCACCAAATAAAGCGACACTAGGTAGCAGTGTCATCATTGAATATACATTAGCCAATCCAGGCCCAATGCAATTGGATCTGTACAACATAAATGGGCAGTTCATTCAAAACATAACAACACAACAAAACCCTGCACAACAAGGCTTTTGGCAGTGGAATGTCGATCGTGAATTAGCAGCTGGGTATCACTTGATCACGATGACAACACAGTCCGGGCGACAGACAATTAGAGTCTTAACACTATAAACCTAAGCACAATAGAGTGAATATCAGATGGATGACATATCTCTTTGTTTTTCAACTCTGTGTATGTGCATTTGCTCAGATCAATAGCCAAAATCTCATCCGAGATGGCAGTTTCGAAAATGTCAACATTGGTGACTGTGAACGACCAGATATTGCTTCTTCCAAATTAGCGGATTGGTATGTGTTGGATCACACCCCAGATTTATTCGAGGGGTCATGTGAATTTAATGACGATGATTTTATTTTTTGGGGCAATGACATCCAACCGTATGATGGTGATAATTATATAGGATTATGGAGTCGCTGGAATTCAAACAACAGCTATTTTACCGAAGGCATAGCAACAAAATTGCTAGAGCCTCTAAAGGCTGGCCAAGCGTATCTAGTCGAATTCATGTTGATCAATCGGGGCAGTTTTCAAGGACTTGAAAGTTTTGGAGGTTGTCGATTAGAGCCGGAAAAACACATCGACATATACTTGGCTAAGGACAGCATCTCCATCGTCAATAATTTCTCTGATGGAACTGCCGCTACGGTGGCGACCAGAGCTACTGTGATTGATGCCGACATTATTGCAGGGGATGAAACGATGTCATGGACTAAAATATCAGCTTGCATTTTGGCACAAGGCGGAGAAGAACATTTTGCTATGATTTTGCCTCTTGGTACATTTGGCGATTTACCACCCTGTGCAGAAACAATGGGTACCAGCGGATTATTTAGATCCTTTTATTATGCGATTGACAACATATCGGTCCAAGAACTTGAAGTAGAATTGATACAAGATTTCAGCTATTGCACTTCCCAACCAATTATCATTGATCTTGAAGATTTGTTTAACAACACCTTACTCGATGATGCTGACTTCCGATGGCCTGATGAATCTACGGACAGTGCCAGAGAATTCAATTCGGTAAACGAAACGATAGAAATTACAGCGGAATTAGATTGCGGATTAATCCCGTTGACTATACGTACGAAAGCCGAGGATTGTAGTTTGAATTATTATGTACCGAATGCATTCAGCCCAAACAGCGATCAACTAAATGACAGCTTTAAAGTCCAGGGATTAGAAGCCAGTGATGTGCTCTTTTTCGAATTTTCCATTTTTGACCGTTGGGGAAACAAACATTTCACATCGAATGATCCTACCATAGGATGGCAACCTGTAGATGCACAAGCAGGTACTTACAGCTGGATATTGACATTAGAAATTACGGGTATAGAGGAGACTATAGTTGACCGCCAATTTGGTGACTTACTATTGGTGAGATGATTTTATTAGTACCGATCTGACCGCTGGTTGTTACTAGGGATAAAGCGGGAATAGCTGTATGGTCCAACTATGGTAAGTGGTACTCATTGAGGTTGAACCAGTAATTACTGGGGCGTATCTAAGCGTAGTTCAGTAAATGGAGCGCGACGCAGGAGAAGAGTCATTTTGGATAAGTTGGATTTGGGAATTGGTGATGAAAAACGTGAGGATTTGGTAGCTTTGGGGGAATGATGGATGAGTTATTAAGAAGAAACGAGTCAGACTATTCAAGGAATGCTTCAACTTGTAAACGATAGAGGAATGCTTGTAATGGAACTTTTAGAAATAGCTCCACAGAATATTGGAGCAAGTAAAAAGTATGATAACGTTGCAGGCTGCTTAATTGCCTTTAGCTGTAGAGAGTCTTTAAAACTAGATACGGCTTACAAAGGTTATCTAACATTTGTTTCAAAAACAGAACTTATAAGTTTATATAAGCAAAAATATCTTGCAACTCAAACAATTGGAAACAGAATGTATATCGATCCATCATCAGGAAAAAAACTGATTAATAAATATCTAGCAAACCATGAATGATCAAAAGGAACTAATATCTGAACTAGAAAGTGGTGTTCTAACTCAACCTATGGACTTCGGGACTAAGGAATATGAAGATTTCAAATTGTTAATCAGAAGTAAAGTTTCTGAAACTCCTAAAAAGGAACGAATAAAGATTTCTTTACTTGGGCTAAAGTATCACATGCAAGACTATTTAAGATCAAATGTCAATAATAAAGGAGTAGGCAGTTTTATCAAGCAGTTTATAGAGTTGGTTGAAATCAAACAAATAGACTTTGCAAATTACTTAGAACTCAGACCATCTAATCTTAGCAAATTATTAAGCGGAGAACGAAGACTAAATATTGAATTGGCTCTTATTCTTGAAAAACTGTCTAATATAGATGCAGATTTATGGTTGAGAGTACAAAATCACAATGAATTACTTACAGCACAAAAATCTCTTAGAAAGAAAATGAACAAATACAAACTAGCGGAATTAATCAAATAAAGCACGAAGAGTAACAATTGGCAACAAATGTTCATGATTGCGTAGCAACTCACAACATTTTTGGTTGTGTTGTGCTAATCACCTATCGGTGAATGTCGTCTACCGTGTATTTTCAAAAACGGAAAATCATGA
>CALLFA010000118.1 GCA_937997635.1 uncultured Saprospiraceae bacterium
AACACCCTTTGATAATAAGACAAGCAAATCAGCTAGTCCCCCTATCCAGTACAATGGAAAAAATCATATTTATTTTTGTATATGTGTTTGTCTCTGTTAATCAATACTCAATAGAGTTTTAAACTTTTCTTATTTCTCTAACTCTTTGTTTAACCAAACGATCAAGCCCTTTACTTCAGTTATAGTTTTGTCTCCATCTTTATACTGTTGCCATAAATCTGGATAAGGCGTCAAAAGTTTTTTCATATTTCGCCTAGTTGCTTTGCGAACCTTGCCTGTTTCCATATCTAACAAGATACCCCAAATTTTACTCTCAACAGCAGGGCCATTCGATGAAGGTACTCCTCTTGATCCGCTAAATTTCTCATTGCCAAATCTATCCTCGAAATAACTATACCTTCCTGTAAAATGGGACCTTACGAAATATCCCTTTCTTCCAAATTCATTAGAATTGAGGTAAATGTGATCTTTATTAACAAAACAATAAATTCTCTTTATCTTTTTATATCTCCCTTCATAGAAAATTTCATAACGAGACACTCCATCTTTCGAACTTTTAAGATCTTGTCTATAGGGTAAATCTTTAACCGCCCTATTAGCCTTTAAATCTTCAAAACTTATGTACAGTCCATTTTCAAAGCGATTGTCATCAGTTTGTGCTATTCCTTGTGTTAATATCCCAAGAAATAGTGCTGCAAGTATTAAAATCCTACTATTCATTAATGTCTTTGTTTGACATTTAGACGCTCTTGTGTATATCGAGGTACATATTTTAAGAGACTTTGACATTTATCATCTTACATGAAATCTGAATAATTAGGGTATTCCCCTATCCATAATTCATGGTATACTTCGATTCAAACTGTCGGACAAGCTCATAATTTTAAATAAAGTATCAAATCACCCATTTGATATGCTTTATTGATAGAATTAGTTAGTAAATCGTTAAGTGGAATTCATAACAGTATGAATTCCACTTTTTACATTTGTAAAAAATTAAGCTAACATGCCTACCAAAACAATAAAATTCAAAAACAATCGAGGTTTAAGTCTATGTGGAAAAATTGAATTTCCTCTGACCAAAAAACCTGATGCCTATGCTATTTTTTCTCATGTCTTTACAGGGAGTAAAAACTTAAATGCCACAAGAAACATTAGTAGAGCGCTTACGCTAAATGGCATTGCTGTGCTTAGATTTGATTTTACTGGTTTGGGTGATAGTGATGGTGATTTTGCAGAGTCAAATTTTAGCACCAATGTGGAAGACATTATGGCTGCTTCAAAATATTTAGAAGACAACTATGAAGCACCACAAATCTTAATTGGACATTCTCTTGGTGGAGCAGCAGCGATCTACGCAGCAAAAGAGATTGAAAGTATAAAAGCCGTCTGCACAATTGGGGCACCTTCAGAACCAGAGCACGTTACGCACCTCTTTGGTCTTTCACTTTCAAAAATTGAAGAAGATGGTCAAGCTGAGGTGAATATCGGAGGAAGACGTTTTACCATCAAAAAACAATTCATTGAAGATATTCGTGCTGTTGATTTAGAAGGAATAACAAAGAATTTAAAAAAGGCAATTTTAATTTTACACTCACCTCAAGATAACATTGTAGAAATAGAAAATGCAGCCAAAATTTATCATGCCGCTCACCATCCCAAAAGCTTTGTTACCCTAAACAATGCAGACCATATGCTCAGCAATAAAGATGATGCATATTATGCGGCACATGTTATTTCATCTTGGGTCAAAAGATATATTCCAATTGAGAAAAAAGAAACACTAAAAACAGAAAAGCAGGTAATTGCAAAACTAGGAGATGTGGGATACACCACAGATATCATGGCAGGCAAACACGGATTGATAGCTGATGAATCCGAACAATTAGGCGGAAACGATTTTGGACCTTCACCATACGAACTACTTAATTCAGCCTTAGGAGCTTGTACAGCGATGACCTTACAGATGTATGCACGAAGAAAAGGTTGGCCTTTAGAAGATGTCAGTGTTCATCTATCCTTTGATAGATCATACAAGGAGGATTGTATGAACTGTATTGAAAAAGATCTGAAACTTGGCATGTTTGAAATGAGAATCGAACTAGAAGGACCATTGGATGAAACTCAAAAAGCAAGACTCATTGAGATAGCTCATAAGTGTCCAGTAAGCAGAACCTTATCAGCTACTCCTGAATTTAATATTGCTTTGGGCTAGTGTTTAAATTTTCAATAACAAAGCTGATTTTATTTTAGCTTTCTATTGACATCAATACTACTGTTGAACGCATCAGCTAATTCACTAAAACATTCTTCGACTAAATCGTCAATGTCATAATCTGGGTCAAGAAGACCGAATGTCTCTAAATCAATACTTGAAGGGACTGCATCCTCATCTCCATCTTCTAAGTAATAAAAAACTGCTTGATCCTGCGCTTCTGCTGAGAATCTTCCTGAATCAAATCTAGTATTGGCCTTGACATCATAGATTTCGTATTGACCCCTACCCTCAACAACCCAGGTGTATTCTACGGCTTTGACCGTTGCAGTAATTTTCTTGTAGATTGGAATCTTGATTTCTTTATTGGTTGCAGTATCAATTTCCGTTTCGTAACCATCCTCAATTTCTTCTGTAAATTCTTGATAAGAATCATCTTTATATACATCGGTATCAGATATTTCTGCAGCAACTATTATTCGATAGTCTGTTTCTGGACCTACCATGCTGGTGAAAGTATTAAAGTCATCGTCTCTAAAATCAACTTCATTCTGAAAGTTGTTTCTAAATTCCCAACTATTGAAAACATCCCGATCAAAATCCACGGCAATGAATCTATGTCCAAGCTGTGCTGCTGCATAATACAGCGAATCGGTCAATCTTTGTGAAGCCCCATATTTTTTTAGAGCATAGGCATCACTTGCAGCGCGCACAACATATATCCTGTCACCGGTTCGCTGGTATTCAGCAATCCCTTCATCATATAGATCGTAGGTGTAATCAAATAATTTTTGATCTACTTCAGTTGCCAAATCACTTAGTCGACTTGCATCTATTTCTCCTTCTCTCAACTGTGGGTATTCTGCAAATTTATCGGATTCTTTCTGCAGGCGCTTTATCTTCTGTTTTGCATCTTTCCAATCCTTAAAATCACCAGATCTTAGACTTGTCAAAACTTTGGCTTGTTCAGTCTCGAAATATTTGTTAGCAGCTTTTACCATCATATTTCTTTCCTTCCTATCCAAGGAATTCCTTTTGGCCTTTCCATCTAGTTTGGAAATTATTTGTTGGTACTCACCAGCTTCATATAACTTATCAACACTCTTACATGCGCTTAAGGCAAATATGAAAAGTATTGCAAAAGAAAGCTGTTTCATTTATATCCTATTTGATTCGAATTCAATATACAAAATCTCATTGCGATTTTAGACTCGCTGCGCTTTGCCTGCTAGGGACACGCTTCTTTGTCGCGGGGGACACGCCTCACTAGGCTTGCTGGAGACTCGCTCCTTCGTCGCTGGAGACTTTGATCAATTGTACAGAATAATGTTAGCCCCAAGTAACTCTTCTGGGATTCCAAATGAATCTACTAAAGTACCAGCCATAGGTCTTAGCTCTTGATTCAGTTTTGCTATCATCCTTCTGATTGCCTTAGTCTTACTAACCCCAAGGTATTCGTTCTCTAAAAAGAAGCCTTTTTCTTGTTGAATAATGGTTAGTGCATACAATTGACATACCTTTTCTAAAGCGGATTTCACATTTTTATCCTCAACTGTTTCAATTGCCGATTGGAATGAGGTCAAGGCCAATCTTTCTGAATAGGCAGCACCTAACTCAAGCATATGAAGCTGACATCTCATATAAGCATCGTTGGGATCAATGCGTTGACCAAGATATTTTCTCATTCTAGTACTTACCGATAAGGTCAATTTCTCTTCTCTATATCTAAAGGCATGAGCATGGAATCTTGGATCAAGAAGATGACTTACAGAAGTATTGTTAGCATAAGAAGGATTAATCTCAATCAACTTTTTCGATAATCTTTCCTGCAAATATTTCATAACTGCAAAGAAGTTATTCTCTCCAAAAGATTTTCTGAATTCTGTCAAAACTCCCTTGGCAACCAATTGCATTAAGACAGTATTATCTCCTTCAAATGTGGTGAAGATATCTGTATCCGCTTTTAAATCAGCAAACCTGTTTTCTTTCAAATAGCCTTTGCCACCACACGCTTCTCGGCACTCTTGAATTGTTCGTGTGGCATGCCAGGTTGCTTTAGATTTTAAGCCAGCAGCTAAAGTCTCTATATGCCGCATGTCACCGTCTGTATTGTTTGTGTATTTATCTGCGAGTCGACGGAGTGCAAAATAGTAAGCATAGGTTTTAGCTACTAAAGGAATTAAGCGATGCTGGTGAGTTGGATAATCCATGATTAATGTTTCAGGTAGATTATCCTTGGCATTAAATTGTCTTCGTTTTAATGCATACTTTGTTGCAATGGTTAATGCAGATTTTGATGCACTAATTCCGGCTAAGCCAACACAAATTCGACCCACGACTAATGCACCTAGCATGGTGAAAAATCGCTTAGATGGATTTTTTAGTGGACTGTCATAATGTCCGTTATCGTCAATATCTCCAAAACGATTGAGTAAGTTGTCTTTCGGTACTCTGACATTATCAAACCAAATTCTTCCATTGTCTACACCATTTAATCCCATTTTATACCCAGAGTCTTTTACCGTCACGCCAGGCATTAATTCATTATTATCATCTCTGATAGGAACAAGAACTGCATGTACACCATGGCTTTCTCCATCCACAATCAATTGAGCAAAAACAGCTGCCATCGTACTGTGCATTGCATTGCCTATATATTCTTTACCTGCTTCAACATTTGGAGAATGAATGACCAACTCCTTTGTATCAGAATCGTACGTGGCAGTAGTTGTCAAACCATTCACATTTGAGCCGTGTCCTGTTTCTGTCATAGCAAAGCAGCCCAGCAGATCTGCCCGATGCATCGCTTCTAAATATTTTTTGTGATGCTTTTCAGTACCGAGTGAATACAATGCTCCACCAAATAAGCCAAACTGAACGCCAAATTTTATTGCTAAGCTCAGATCACTGTATCCCAGCATTTCAAAAACTGCGATGTGATCTCCAGAACGTTCCCCTCCTCCATACTTTTTAGGAAATGAATATGCACTTACGCCTTGTTTTGCTAATTCTTTCGTTTGGTCTAAAATCCGAAGTCTGAAAATGTCTTTATCTGGCTCAGTCACATAAGCAAAAGCATGATCACTTAATAAGATTCTCATTCGATTCTTTGTGTCTGCGTATTCTCCATCCATAAAGTCTTGTAAGGCTTTAACATCAAAAGTAGCACCATCGGGTTTTATTTCGTTTGCCGAATCAATTTTAGACAATAGGATGTTACTGCTGATTTGTCCATCAACCCCGAGGGCTTTCCCCAGCTCAATTAAAGCAGATTTTGTCTCCTCTAAATCTTTACCTGATTGACTTCCTTTGGCTATTTCCAAGCCAAGATCTACTAGCGATGTTTTACCATCTACGGCTAAGTCTTTCCCATAACTTTTTAATGCAATAACCCATTCTTTGAATGTGGATTCGTCAGGTGGGGAAGTCGGATCTGTCCACTTGATGAGATATGCTTTTTCTTCTGCTGTTAGGCATTCTAAGCAATTCAGTTTTTCATGAATGATCTTCATTTCTGATGGACTAAGGACGCTGTCAGACCAGCCGACATAAAACAGTGGCAAGAACGATAAAATTCCTTCTGTTAGTTCTCCGGGCAAGACTTGATTTGACATATGGTTTTATTTGTTTGATAAACAATTATATTCGCTACATATTTTAAATGGTTTAAAGCATCTCTTGGTTGCATAAAACGTAATTAAATAAAATAAAATGAAGTTGTTAGAAGGTAAAAATGCAATTGTCACTGGTGGATCTCGTGGAATTGGGGAATCTATCGTGAGAGCTTTTGTTGCACAAGGGGCGAATGTATTGTTTACCTACAGATCAAGTGCTGATCGAGCCAATACGCTTGCAGAAGAAATGTCAGCTTCTGGTCAAAAAGTGTTGGCTGTTCAATCTGATGCAAGTTCATTCGCGCAAGCAGAACAATTGATAAAAAAAACAACTGAGGAATTTGATACAATTGATGTTTTAGTCAATAATGCTGGCATCACCAAAGACAATCTAATGTTGCGTATGAGTGAGGAGCAATGGGATCAAGTGATCGACATCAATTTAAAGTCGGTGTTTAATCTCACCAAACATGCCATGAGATCAATGCTCAAAGCGAAGGCTGGTTCCATCATCAATATCTCATCGGTTGTTGGTGTTTTTGGGAATGCAGGTCAAGCAAATTATGCTGCATCTAAGGCAGGGATTATTGGATTTAGTAAATCTATAGCTAAAGAAGTAGGCTCAAGAGGAATCAGATGTAATGTCTTAGCACCTGGATTTATTGCTACTGATATGACAGACGAGCTAGATGAATCTACTAAAAAAACGTACACAGATGCCATTCCTTTAAAGCGTTTTGGTCAAGGTCAAGATGTGGCTGATACTTGCGTGTTTTTGGGTTCAGATATGTCGACTTACGTCACTGGTCAAGTCATAAGTGTGTGTGGCGGTATGAATATTTAGCCGATAGATGATATTGCTGTAGAAGGGCGTCTTTCCTTGTGCAATAAAATCTTTCTATCTTATTGGAATGAAAACTTTTTCGTTACTCTTTTTGTATTTCTATTTGGCTTTAAGCCTTCAAGCACAACATCATTCTCCACCCATACAACCCTTACTCGATAGTCTTGAAGCAGTCATTATCGACGAAAAGATCCCTGGTGCTTTGATTTCCATCGTTCGGTCTGATTCCATTATTTATACAGGTGGTGTTGGTTATGCAAATGTAGAAGATAGTGTACGAGTCAGTGATCAACATTTGTTCAGACTCGGTTCTATTTCGAAGACGATGACCGCATTGGCTTTAATGAGATTAGTAGAAGACAATAGACTTGATCTACAAACGCCTGTAATGGACATTGATCCAAATTTATCCATCACAAATAGATGGAGAGATACAGATCCGATTACTGTTGAACACGCACTGGAACACACCACGGGTTTTGACGATATGCACATGCATGCGATTTACAATAAAACTGATGAGGTCGCGCCTTCTTGCAAAACGATGTTGGAGTCCCACAAAAATTCTTTGACTGCAAGGTGGAAACCAGGAACTCGCTGGGCATACTCGAATCCAGGATACGTATTGGCTGGTCATATTTTGGAGAAAAAAACTGGAGATAGCTATCATCAAGTGACCAAACAATCTGTTTTTGATCCTATCGGTATGGTGTCTTCTGGCTTTTATTTCAAAGAACCAGAGAAGTTGATGGCGCAAGGGTACAGTAGGGAAGGAGGAAATTTCACACCTATTGATTATCCATCAATCCAAGGAGGCCCTGCTGGTGAATTGTGTTCGAATGCTATGGATATGGCGACCTTTTTACAATTCATGTTGACTAGGCAACTTAGTGATGGTTCGACATTGATTTCTAGGCAATCTTTTGATCGAATGGAATCTTCGAAAACATCATATGGAGCAAAAAATGGCTTGGCTAATGGATACGGATTGGCCATATTCAATCATTGGCTAAACGGATTCCATTTTCAAGGGCATGATGGAGGTATCGATGGCTTCGTCTCTTCTGCCTTATATTCCAGAGATGCAGATTTTGGCTATGCTGTATCAGTCAACACGACTAAATCACCGGCATCATTGGCAAGAAAAATTCGCAACTATTTTCTAGGAGATGAGAAAGTCAGTAATCGAGAAGAAGTGCCGCTGCCTAAAGATTTCCAACAAAACTATGAAGGGTTTTACACCATGCAGAGTCCAAGGAGTCAGTTGACTTACTTTCTTGAATATATGTTTGATGCAATTGAAATTGAAGTGCAAGAAGATTCTGTGTTTGTTAAGGAGTTGATGAATGGCGTTGTAGATACCTTGTATCATGCGGGAGGACATACGTTTTATTCCACGGATGAAGGATTTCCGAAAACCTTGTTTTCCAGCCAAGAGAAAAATAAAATCCTTTGGTTGAGATCAGATACTTTTCATAAAGTGTCTAAAGCAAATCATTTATTTAAAATGGGTTTGTTCTTCTTATCTGTCTTCATGACGCTTGTATTTATGATTTATGGTTTTTTCTGGTTGTTGATTAATGTTTTTAAAAAGAATAAGAAGCCATTTTCCAGCCATGTCACATTATGGATATCTACGTTTAGTTTTGTAGGAATGATCATTGCATTCATTTACAATGCAGAGAGCATAGGTCCTTCCAATGAGCTAACGCTATCAGCTCTACTCGTCACTATATTTTCGTGGCTGTTTTTAATTTTTGCTTTTCTGGCCTTACTTCAATCATTTAGATTGAATTCAACAAATAGGTTTTTTAGATTGTTTTATACAATTTCTGCATTATCAGTGATTGGCTTAGCATTGTTCCTTTTTTATCATGATATCATCGGCTTACAAATGTGGAATTATTAAGGAGATTTTATTAAGAAAAAGAGACTGCCTGGTACAAGACAGTCTCTTTATATGTTGAGAGATTAAGGGGACGAAAATTATTTTTTATCAATCTTTTTTGTCAGAGAGGCCACTTGTTTTTGAAGGTCATTGATAAGTTCTTGTTGGTCTTGAATAGCGCCTACCAATACTGGGATCATTGAAGAATACTCAATGCCTAAGTAATCTGTTCCATCCTCTTCTATGGACGTAATTTGATTGACAACATTAGGAAGAACTTCCTTAACTTCTTGAGCAATTAATCCTAAGGTATAAGAATTATCCTCTTGTGAGTTGAATTGATATTTTGTTGGTCTTAGTTTTAGTACCTTGTCTAGCTGATTTTCAATCGTAGTGATGTTTTTCTTTAGCCTTACATCGGAGTTGTTCGTATACACACCATTAGAAGAGTTGAACGTTCCCCTCAAAACAGGATTTATAGCATCAAGAGAATTTTCATCGTAGTAAAGTCTCAAATCTCCACCGCTAGTTGTTCGAGTGTATAGTGTCCAACTATCTCTATTGTTTGTGTTTTCAATATTCAATCCAAAACTGGATCCAAGATCAGGACTACCAGAACCGTGGTCAACAGAAAGAGTGTATTCGGGGGTAACATCTAATACACCTACTCTATCATCATCACCATCAACTATCAGCAGTGCCTGTCCGTTGAAACCTAAGTCCATTCTTGGGTTTGCATTTCCTGGATTACATGCAATTTGGAATCTATTAGCTGGCACGTCTTGATTTGTAAAAAACAATCGAACAAAATCTGTACTGCCCTGCTCAACAAGTCTCAATGTCGGGGAAGTCGAATTAGAATTATGAACGACTCTTAATCTGGCAGTGCCTCCGCCTCCGCTACCAAGACTTGAAGGGCCAAAAGTGCTCGAATCTCCACCAAACATAGTTAGATAATTATCACCACCTGGTGCTGAAATTTCCATGTAAGAAGGTATTGCGGTTCCACCTTGTTGTGCAAAATATCTAAGATAACCGTTTAAAATTCCACCAGCATTAGCCTCAAAATTGATGTTTGCAACATTTCCCCCTTCAACATCAAATGTCATTATTGGGTCTTCAGTATGACGGTTAATCTTAATGTCGGATTCAAAAGTTGATCTTCTTGCGTCACCGTCGACTGATAATATATTTGTGCCAGTCGTACCAGTGCTAGAATAAAATAAATTGAAATCAGCATTATTTGTTCCGTCGCGCGCAGCAAGTGTCCATATACCGTCATTTTTATTTGCAAAATTTAATCTTGCGAAACCGTCAGAATCTTCTGTCAATAATAAATGTGGATTAACACCATTAGAGACATGTTGGATTTCCGTTTGTTGTGTGATGCCTTGTTGTAACCCAACAAAAAGGCATATAAATAGAATTAAGTGTTTGGAAGTACTCATGTTTGTATGATTTATTATGTTTATGAATGATGACCATAGCTGTATGGTCATTAATTACAATTGCTTTGGAGTTGATGTTTGAATGTTTATAATGACTATGCTGCTATTTTTAACAAGCCTAATTCAAAAGCCCTTCGGATCATTCCCGCTGTGTTTTTAACCACTAATTTTTGTAATAATGTTTTTCGATAGGTAATCACTGTATGGTAACTGATGTATAAACGTTCAGCTATTTCGTGCATAGTGGCCTCTTGAGAGATCAAGATCAGGACCTGCATTTCTCTAGGAGTTAAGGGTTTGGAAGTCATTGTTTATTGTTTTGGAAGTTTTCAACTAATTGGCTTACACTTATATTGATCCACTTAGTTTCTAAATTCCACAAAATGATTGAAAAAAAATGAAAATTAATTTTCGTATCCTGTCATGTTAAGTGTTTTTGACTCTATTGGTAGCTTATTAACTATGAAGACATTTTTTTATAAATTATAGGATAAGACTCCTGTAGGTGTTTCCACATTTTACTTAAATTAGACTTGGATAACTCCTTGTTTGTGAATGTAATGGATAATACTGATGGTCAATTTCTTAAACTCTATAAAGAGTCTGGTCAGTCTAGTCACATCGGTGTGTTGTTTAAAAAGTATTCGCATACGATCCTCGGTTTATGCCTTCATTATTTGAAAGACAGTACTAAAGCGGAAGATGCTGTAATGGATATCTTTGAATTTGTCCTTCAAAATGTAAATAAATATGAGATTGATTCATTCAAACCTTGGTTGATGTCAGTGACTAGAAATCATTGTTTGAAAAAATTGACTCGAAGTATAAAGAAAGAAAGAGAAGTGTTTGATAAAAACATTGAAATTTTAGCTCTAGAAAATATGGAATCTGTTGTCGAAACGGATCATACAAATGAGAATATGCTGAATAAACTAGAGTTAGCGCTTGATGATCTGAAACCCCATCATAGAGAGTGTATTACGCTGTTTTATCTCAACAGTTATTCTTATGAAGAGATATCAAGCATTTCTGGGTATAGTATCAAAGAGGTCAAAAGCTATATTCAAAATGGAAAACTAAACTTGAAAAAGAGTTTAAGTAACGCAAACTAGGTATCCAAAATGGTAATAACACGACAAGATTATATAGATTTTAGTACTGGTTCGATGAACGAAGAAAGGCGTCTTCTTATCGAACAATATCTTTCAGACAACCCTTTGGAAAAGAAGGCCTTAGAAGCTGTTGTCGCTCATAAGGATTCAGGAAATGTTGACGCTATACTCCAACGGATTGATGATAAGATTGATCAAAAAATCGATTCGCGTACTCGTGTCATTGAGGCACCTAAACAGATGGATAAAGGACGAATCATTCCTATTAAATTATTGATGACAGCGGCTTCAATCGCAGCGATAGGTGTTTTGCTGTTCTTCATGTTCCCTTCTACGTCACAGTCTAGCTATTCATTTGACGCGTATTTTGATCGTTATCCAGACGTACTAACGAATAATGTAAGAGGTGCAACGTCAGGGATTAATGTTGTCAATATCCACAAAGGTATGGAAGCTTACAATAATGGAGACTTTAGTACAGCCTCAACTTTATTAAGTTCTGTCAAAGAAGGGAAAGAATCACATGATCTCACACAATTTTATTCCGCTATAGCTTACCTCGGGAGTGGAGATCCTACAAGTTGCAAGGAAATACTAAGGCAAATGTCAACAAAGACATTCCCGTATTCAGATGGTATTCAATGGTACTTGGCAATCAGTTATATTGAACTAGGTGAAATTGACGAAGCCAAGGTGTTGTTAGAAGGAATTATACATTCCGACCATTATAAAAAGCAGCAAGCGCAAGAGTTATTGGCTGTTTTATAGACATTATGAGACGTCATCGACTCCAATAAATATTAAAGACGGTTAGAATTTTATTTTAAATATGATTAGAAAAGATTAAATTAAAGTAAAGGCTTAATGAAATAAATAACAAATAACTTCCACATGCTTAGGTATACACGACTTCTGTTGCTATTTTTTACAGTAACTCTTCCATTTAATATAACTGCTCAGATCGATCATGTCAAGTGGCTAGATTCTTTGTATTGGGACGGTAAATACGATACTCTTTTGGAGTACGCAGCTAAAGAGCTAAAGTCTTCAGATTTAGAAGACTACCAACGAATAGGTATGCTGTACTATACGTCATTAACAAAGTACAGGCGTAATGATTTTACTGGTTCCAGTCAAGTGATTAATGATATTTATGAGGAGATGTCCTCACTTGATCCAGAGCAAGATATACATGCACAATTGATGATTGATATCTGTCAACGGATTGGAGATTTTGGTTTCATAACTCGGGATTATGAAAAAGGAGTAAAAGCAATGGATTTTGGAATATCGCTTGCTCAGGAATATCTACCAAAGGATCATTGGCGAGCAATTAAATTATTGCACAAAAATGGTGCTGTGCTTCGTGTAAAAGGTGATTTACCTAAATCTAAGCAAAACCTTGATTTGGCATTAAATTATTTGGACTCTCTTACGGATAGGAATAGGGAATACATAACGCCTACTATAAAATCAGAAATAGCTGCATGGCACGACGATAATCACAAACCCAAGTATGCGATTCAAATGTATGAGGAATTGTTGCAACAGGCGGAAGTAGATAGCAATTATAGACGCATAAATATCTATAATAATAACATAGGTATTGCATATGAAAAGCTAGGTGATTTTGGTAAAGCAATTCATTACATGCAAAATAGCATTGAGGCAATAAGTAAAATTTATACAGAGACAAGTCCAAAATTACTTTCCGCTTATCACAATCTCACAAAATTATATATCGAATTAGATGACTGGGAAAATGCTGATAAATATTGGGATTTAACTGAAGAGCTCATATATAAAGCTCTTGGTGATGATGAACAAACTTCTTGGTTGGCAATTCTCGAAATGACAAAAGGTAAGGCTTATTTATATAGAAAGGATTATCAACAAGCTATTGCTCATTTTACAGCCGTGGAGGCTATATATGATGATGTA
The DNA here is from genome assembly GCA_937997635.1 of uncultured Saprospiraceae bacterium. Taxonomy (GTDB): domain Bacteria; phylum Bacteroidota; class Bacteroidia; order Chitinophagales; family Saprospiraceae; genus CALFUK01. Next base: position 13,063 of record CALLFA010000118.1, read on the forward strand.
GGATTAGTTGAAGGCAATGATTTTTCTATAGCTATGAACTTGAATGGTTTTGCTTACAGCATGATTGAAGAATATGATAAAGGCATTCATTATTTAAACAAATCAATTGGCATTAGAAATAAGATGGGCCTTAAAAGCGACTACTTAATTGCCAAATCACAATTGTATTTGCACAAAATTTATCAAGAAAAAAATCAATTTGACCTTGCATCAGAGTTCCTAAATGATGCATTTGAAACAATTAGTGTTGATATAAATAATGCGTTAGATATTAAATCTGCGCCGATTCCAAATGAACTAATCCCTTTTTTTACTTATACATTAAATAGTATTTCATACAGTATTGATGTTGGGGAAGATATGATATCACAGGGAGAAACAGTTGTTGCAAGCTCTGAAGAATTGGTCCGCCAATTAAGATTTTCCATCGATGATTATGAAAGTAAAGCTAACCTGCATGGTGTATTAGAGCCATTGAATGCTGCCATTTCACATTTCTATTTAAAGTCTTTTGAATTTACAAGCAACCAGAAATATCTTGCATCTCTATTTGAAATTCAAGAAAAAGCAAATAATACATTTCTGTATCAGCACTTAGCTGAAAATAAAATGATCAAACACGATGTCCCTTTATCTGTCATCGAAGAAAAAAATAAATATACTGCTGAATTAAACGAACAAAAACAAAAAGTCCACGGCTTAAAATTAAGTGGCAACGTAGATTCTGAAAACTACATCCAATCTATTGAAGAGCTAAATAATAGAAGCAATCGACTGTTTGATAAATTTGAAGACATCAAAAAAAATTATCCTCAGTATTATGAGTTGGTATACAATTATCCTATTGTCTCTCTAGAAGAAACCCAATTAAATTTAGAAAACGACGAATTTATTTTGCAGTATTTTATATCAAACGAAAATGTCTATTGTTTGCTTATAGGTGCAGAGAAAGTAGTACCACATAAAGTAGGAGATCAAAAATCCGTAGCTGATGATCTGACATCATTAATCGAATGTGTAGTTTCAAAGAATGATTGTGCTTTATTGCAACAAAAATTATATCAGAAATTAATTGGAAATCTTCAGTTGCAAAAAGGATCTGTCCTTCATTTAGTGCCAGGCTCGATTTTTGGAAATTTGCCTTTCGAAATCTTGCAAGATGAAAACAATAACTATCTCTTAGAAAAGTATCAATTTAATTACCAATTTTCATCTACGTTAAAGTTACTTAAAGATGACCGTCGCAAACGCAACCGTAATATTTTAGCAATGGCTCCTGTATTTGAAGAGGATGAAAAGATGGAAATGGATGCGCCATTATTTGCCAGTCTGACACGTTCAAATGGCCAGCTCTTTTTACCATTTTCTAAAAAAGAAGTTAGCAGTATAGAAGGTATTTTCAATACGACAGCGATTACAAACAGCGCAGCCACCGTCACTTCATTTTTAGAGCAAGCACCAAAGGCATCAATCATTCATTTAGCGACACATGGAATAGTCAATAATAAAAACCCAAACCAATCACTGTTGCTTTTTAGTTCTACAGACAGCATTCAATCAGCACAAGCCTTATATGCAAATGAGATAGTCAATCTGGATTTGAGTGCAGACTTAGTGACACTAAGCGCTTGCAATACAGGTACTGGAAAGATTCAGGCAGGTGAGGGTGTTTCTAGTTTAGGCCGTGCTTTTGCCTATGCAGGGTGTCCCAATCAGGTCATTTCATTGTGGGCAGTTAACGATTATTCTACCACTGAGTTGATGTCTCAATTTTATAAGAATTTGAAAGCGGGTATGACAAAACCCCAAGCTATTCAGGATGCAAAACTCCATTATTTAAAATCCTCACCCCAAGCTTTACGACATCCTTATTATTGGGCAGGATTCGTCTACTATGGCAATGATCTTCCAATTGGTAAAGGTGGGCAGTTTTCTAATTATGCCATTATAGCTTTTTTACTTTTAGGTGTTTTGTTTTTATTGTGGAGGTTGATACGCAGAATTATTTTGACTTGATTTGCTGAGACGAGACGCCTATAGCGGCGAAGACTAGATGAACTTGCACTTTATTCTTGCACTTGTTATTTTGACTTGATTTGCTGAGGCGAGACGCCTACAGCGACGAAGCCAAATGAGCTTGCACTTGAAACTTGCACTTGCCCTTGCACTTGTATCACATCAATTACCCATTAAAGTAACAACTGATTTACTATCCGAAAACTCAGACCAGCCTTCACCACAATGTTGCGCCACTTGCACTTCATAGCTTGTATTGCTTTCAAGGTCGGAGAAATTAACTGACGTGGATGACATTGGTTCTGTCAGCATCCAATCAACACTTCCTATACTCCGATATCTGTACTGATAGCTTTGGCCTCCAGATAATCGCAGTAAATAAGAAGTAGCTCCATTACTCGTTGGGAAGGCGACCTCAAAATCAGCTATAGCTATTTGAGGGCAATCTGCATCAGTATCATTAGCTGTATCACCATTGTCTGATTCGACTACGGTATCCTGTTCAGTATCCTCTTCAGTATCTTCTTGAGTTTGTTCGCCAGTGGTGGCAAAAGAGAATGATTCAGAATAAGGTGACCAGATATCCTCTTCACATTCATGTCTCACTTGATATTCATATGTCGTCCCAGCTGCTAGATCGGATAAGCCTAAGTAATGGTTTGTATTTTCCATACTTTCAATCCAGGTTTCTGTTCCTAAAACTCTATACCTAAATTGATTAGAGACTTGGCCATAAGGTCTAGTGGTATAGACAAATGCAAATCTATCTGAAAGACTTGATGTAAAAAGATCTCCAGAGTCTTCAGCCGCACATTCGCTTTCTTCGTTTGATGGTTCTGGGATGCCAAGTGTCGTGAATTCTATGGATGATGTAAAGGGAGACCATTCACCACAACAATTTCTAGCTACTTGAAACTCGTAAGTTGTGCCCGGACTTAAATCATTGAGAAATACATGTTCTTTTTCTGTAGCTTCCGTTGTTGTCCATTCATCATCATTGATGTGTTTGTATCTGTATCTAGAAAGCTCATCAATCGGACTTCTGTAATACAGGTAAGCATAATCATCTTGTGGATCTGCAATAGGAATCTGAGCATTTGGCGTCGTGCAATTATCACCTGATGGCTTTATATTATATATCGTATATCTATACCAGTAATACGGAATACCAACTTGTTCTGGATTAGCATCATGAGGAGCCCAATTCCCAGGAGTATCCAAAAACCAGCCATTGTTATTGCCGCCCCATCCCCAATTAAAATGCATGTATTCTTGTCCAATTGCTGAAAAGCCGTAGCCATCTGCAAGCCAGGTATGTCCAATTTCACCATTGTATAAAGAATCAACAGACCATCCAGACAAAAAGACAATTCTGCCTTCATCAAATTCGCTTTTCAAAACATCAGAATATGTTTCTTGGTTGGTGCCATGATACGCTTTCATGTCTTGATTAAAACCAAAAAAGTAAATGAGTGCATTCATCGTTCTGCTCACATACGTTGCTGTATACGATGTACTGTAAAACGTTCGCATCGATTTTCCAACATCATAAATAAAATCAGCCAATACATCGTTTTCTTCGGTTAAGACATCAGGCATGTTTGCATAGTCAAATTGCTGACCACACAAATCAACTTCTTGCAGGCCATATATTGGGTCGGTATAAGATACAAATCCATTTCCCGGAGCTGGATTTTCATAATACTTAAGTAGCATAGAGATTGCAACAGGTAAACAGCCACAAAATGTATTGCCATCAGGTCCTTCTCCATCTGCAGGACATGAGCTGTTGTAGAATCCACTCTGGTTCCATAGTGTCGTTGTCAACGGTTCCACAATAGGTGTGAAATTGATTGACTTTTTTATGACACCAGATTCTGCCACTTGCTTTATTTTATTCCACTCACTCAGTGCTTTTTTGGGAGCCTCAAATTTTTGTTCCCGCAATTCATTGATTCTGATTTCATGTCTGGATAGTTCGCCCCACAAACCAATGTTCTGCTGACTATGGGAAAAGTCAATATGACCTTCATCAGAGAAGCCAAGTACTGGCGAATACTGATCATTAGCAGCTAAGATCACGAATCCTCCGCCGTACATATTGAACGCATAATAGTTAGGTAAGCTGCTGTTAGTTGCTTTTACCTGAAAATCTAAGATGGCTGCAGACTTTTTTGATATTGTTTTTCCAGAGTACAACTGGAAGGCTGCAGTTGCGTATTCCTTTGCTTGTGCAATTGGAATCTCCTTGCCAAAGAGTGAATTGATTAAAAGAAGTGTCAGTAGTATAGTAGTAAATGACCTCATGATAAAGAAGGGTTTATATATAGTATTAGACGTTAAAATCGGAATAAAGTCCGAATAATGAAGTGTATTTATTGACAATTAAGATTTAGATAGTAGTATTTAACGCTTTAGAAAAATTTTACGTTTGTACACATAGACGGAAATAATGTGGATTTTATAATTGACAAAAATGAATGATTAAGAGCCTCCACAACCATCGATAAATGCATGGAAGACGGCATTTAGTCTAACTTCAAATCCTGCTTTTAATTCGATACTAGTTCCAGAATCATAATCAACATCAGTGTTAGCTCCAATAATAGTTTGATTGGATTCTATTTTACCATCAACTTCATAATCTGCAGATCCTAATTGAGGGCCTGTTAATTGATTGCCATTGCTCATGGTGTATTCTGTTACAGGAGGATTAATTGTGACCACTGAACTGCCAACACAATTATTGGAATCAGTCGCTGTGACGAAATAATCTCCAGCAGTCAATCCAGTTGTGCTAACACTATTGCCTAAAACATCTTCCCACTGATATGTGTAAGGAGCAGTGCCACCGTTTGCACTTGCAAATACACTACCAGTCGAGACATTCGCACAAGTAATGTCAGAGCTTGATGTCACTACAGAGATTCCTGCAGGCATATTCAATTCAAATGTTTCGATATACGTGCAATTATTCGAATCAGTTATAGTCAAATTATATGTGCCAGCTGCAAGTGATCCGATTGAGTTTTGTGTACTCCCATCAAACCACAAATAGGTAAATGGTGCTCCATCTCCGATCGGATTTACTGCAATGGAACCATCCATGTCACCGCTACAGGTTAACTGTTGAATGCTTGGTTTTAATGTGAATGTTGGTGGATCTACAGCAAACAGAGCTTCACTCGTACAATTATTGTCATCTGTGACTGTAACAAAATATTCACCCACCGCTAATCCCGTTAATTGATTCGAACTGTGCGCAGAAGACCAGCTATACGTATAAGGTGCTGTGCCTCCACTTGCAGTTATGTCAATAGCACCATCTGCGCTAGTCAAACATGTGGCATTCGTTTGCGAAACCAAATCAATTGTCAACAAACTAGGTTCAATGATGTTAATTGAATCTACCAACATACATCCTTGATCGTCTGTTATCGTGTAACTATTGTTTCCAGCTATCAGTTGATTAGCATTTACACCAGATTCACCATTTGACCAATCAATGGTGTAGGGTCCAGATCCTCCTGTGATATTAAGTGTAGCCGATCCATCAGTCTCCCCAAAGCATGTTATGTCTTGAGATTGTACCACTTGTTTGGTTAAAACAGCAGGCTCTAAAATGTTCCATGATTCCATTGTTACGCAATCATTGGCATCAGTAACTGTAAGCGTGTATGTTCCAGCATTTAGATTTGACAACATCGTGGTAGACGTGCCGTTAGACCAATCATAAGCATATGGAGGTACTCCACCGTTTGCGCTAATTGCTAATTCACCATTACCATCACCAAAACAACTGACATCCATTTTTACATCTAATTGAATAGACAAAGCTTGATTGGGTTGGAGTATCGTATAGCTAAAGAAATCGTTGCATCCATTGTTGTCTTGGATAGTAACGTCATAAGTTCCTGCTAGTTTTGCTGAAATGGTATTGGTTGTTTCACCAGAGGACCAAGCATATGTGTAAGGCCCTGTCCCGCCAGTGACCTGTAAAGATATTTCACCAGTATTGTCACCAAAGCAATTCACATCTGTAATACTCTCATTTACATTTAATGCAGTTGGTTCAGTAATGATATACGACTTTTGTATGGAGCAATTATTTCCATCAGTAATGGTAAGATCATATGTGCCAGCGCTTAGATTGTTTACATTTTGAGTCGTTGATGAATTGGACCATACGTAAGAATAGGGTAGAGTCCCTCCAGAAGGTGTAACATCAATTGACCCATCCGTATCGCCAAAGCAACCAACAGACACTATTATTTCTGTGTTTGATAACACTGGTGGTTCGGTGATTTGATACGTTTCTACTATACTACAGTCATTGTTATCTGTAACAGTCAGTGTATAGATTCCAGCGTTAAGATTTGATAAATTAGCACTTGTTTGACCAGTTGACCATATATACGTATATGGTGAAACACCTCCTTGCACAGTCGTGTTTATTTGTCCCGATTGAGAGCCATTACATGCTATATTGCTAGTCGTTGCCTGGATTGTTAGTATTGATGGTTCTGTAATTGTTGCCGTTAGTGATTGTTGACAACCGTCATTATCTGTCACCGTACAAAAGTAAGTACTTGCTGTTAGATTGTTAATTGTTGCATTGTTTGACAGAGGAGCACCAAAGGCATCTTCCCACGCATATTGGTAAGGAGTAGAACCACCAGTCGCATTTGCTGTTAAGTTACCATCATTTGCTGCAAAGCAGGAAACGTGATTTTTTGTTATGTTTAAAGTTAAACTACCAGGGCAACTGATTTGATCTTCAGTGCAGATCTCAAGTTCCCATGAATTGATTTGACCACCATCTCCACTTGCAACATCGATAACAGTTAAAATCCAATCTCCAGCTGCATCTTTACCTTGCATTATTGAAAAAAGACCAGTTGCTTGATACGTGTTTCCATCAACAGGTGGACAAGGAATTAAATCATTTGAAATCCCGGAATCGTGAAAGGATATATTGACATCATTTTGTGATCCGCAAATGTCTTTAAAAAATAAAAAATTTGTCCCATCGGGTGCTGTCAATGAAATTTCCAAATCATTTACCCAACTGTGTGAAATTAAAAGGTTAGAAACAGAAACATCAGCTAAGGAGCCAAGCCCTGCCGGAACAGTAATGACCGATTGAATCGTGTTTGTGCCAGATATGGGTATGATCAAAGGAGTATCAGTAGAGTTATAACTTGTACATGATGTGTTTAATGTTTTGAATGTCCAAATCGGCGAACTGTTTCCATTAGAGGGGTTTGCAGCATTACAGTCATTGATTGAGATAACACGCCAGAAATAATCTGTGAAGCCTTCTAAGGCAGGAGTAACTATTGAGGTGTTAGTCGTCATCTCATTGAATACAATAGATGAAAAAGACTGATCTGTAGCTACTTCAACTAAGTATTTTTCTGCAAGATTAACTGCATTCCAATTCAAATTGGTGGATAAATTTTGATTGAATGTTCCATTTTGTGGAGACACTAATGTTGCCGCAGCTGGTTGATTTGGAATTTGTGTGATAAGATAATTAATTGGTCCTTTTGTATGTGTGCCATTAGCATTTGTTACTGTAAGAGTTACCGCTAATGTCCCATTATTTGCAATAGATACTGTAGGATTTTCTACTGTTGCACTAGATGTGCTTACTCCTGCACCACTAAATGTCCATTGATATGAAGTCCCTGTATAGGTTCGTATACTTTTATTTTGGAATTGAATGCTATTATTCGAAGCGCAGACATTTAGCGTAAAATCGGTTGGTTCAAAATCGGCTATTGGCTCACAATCACATGCAGGAGAATTATTGAGAGAAGCTCTACGAACACTACCAAGAATGGGGTCCATAACGACAAGCATTCTGTCTCGCTGATCCTCTGTAAAGGTGTGCATGCAAGCATCATTCGAATAGTCCATGTAGTTTTCTACCATATCAAGACCTGGAGATGGACAACTATCATTGCCAATGGGACAACCAGCGGAAGAATTTCCTTGGGCTGGTGTATCTGAACAGTAATCATCCAGACCACAGCTTCCGTCCCCCCAAATATGTCTAAGGCCTAACCAATGGCCAATTTCATGTGTTAATGTTCTGCCTAAATTAAAACTACCTCCAGCTGGGTTTGGGACAGCCACACTGCCTACTGATTTGTAGTCAACGACACAACCATCTGTCATAGCAAGGCCATTATTATTGTTTACTCCTGATAAGTAAGTCGCTTCTGGGAATTGTGCCAAGCCCAGTTCGGACGTTATATCTCCTACCCAAACATTACAATAGTCATTTGGATTCCACTGAGTGACGGGTTGGATACTGGTATTAAAATAGGTGCTCGTATAAGGTGGAGGATTTAAACCAATACTATTTCTGTCAATTCGATTTATACCTGGTTCTGCAAGACAACTTCCATTTGGATCTATCTTTGCAGCACAAAATTGAACACCTATATCAGCAGCTTGTGGATATGTTGATCCAGAAAGATTTGCAAAATCAAGGTTCAGCTGTGCAATCTGAGCATCAATGTATGTACTGCTAAGATTTGGGGTGTCACCAATTTGTTCTCCATCATGGATCACATGAAAAATCACCGGAATCGTAAAGGTCTGATTTGACGTTTGACGTAAATTCTGACCGACTACTAATTTTAGAATATCGATGCTTTGATCAATCCATTTCTCAAATTCCGCTTCACTAATTTTGTCTGGATTATTTTGATTCAGACGGATGTTGTAGTCAACTGTTCCACACCTTTCTTTAGGTCTCTGTCTTTGACCATTTAGGTATAATGGAATCAGCAAACAAAGGACTAGAATAACTCGATTTATCTTACTCATCATTTATGTGTATTCTAAGATATATTAAAATACATGAGTAGGATGATTCAGATTTCTATTTCCTCTATATGTGCCAATAATTTAACATTTTAATATAACATCACATAAAGCTGCTTTCAATAGCCTGTAAGTAATTACAAGTAAATCCTACGTATAGCTAAAAAAATTGGTCTGATTAAAGTCTAATACCAGCTGAAAATTCAATAAGACAAAGACCTAAAAGATAATCGTCAGATTCGATTGTGATATCGAAAAGTTAGACTATGAGCAGCATGTATTATTCTTCCAAAATTCCCTCTTCTATTAGAATTTTACGCGCTTTTTCTTCATGCTGTTTATCGACGTGTAATTCGATGTCTCCAAAGAGACCTGCGTGAGCAGAATCCATCTTATTGACTGTGTGAGATTCAATCCCCATTTGAGATAGAACATACTGTGCAGTTTTGATCTTCAACTGAGAGATACTAAACCAAATCATCGCATTATTCATAGTGTTTGGGTTTGATTGTCTATATAACAAGGAATGAGGGGTATAAAGTTGCAGGGGAGAACAAAAAAAACCACTAAGGAGCCTTATTTTAATCTAATAGTTTTTTCATGCTTATGGTCCTTAGTGGTCTATAGAAAATATGTCTTCGTGCACGTTGCACAATGGATAAACTATCTCAGAGTGAAAAATGCTGCCTTGATGTATTAAATATTTGCATATTTTGCTATGAATCTTGAGGTATCCTCTATAGCCTCTAGACCAGCATTGCCAAATTCTTGTTGGCCGTAAAAGGAGTGAACCACTGCATTGTATCGCTTCAATTCGACAGTATTTCCTAAGGATTTTAGTTTTTGAGCAAATTTTTCGCCCTCATCTCTCAACGGATCAAGTCCTGCTGTAAGAATGAAACATGGTGGCAACTTATCTAAATCATTGGAATACAGTGGGGAGAGTAAGGGGTCTTTTCGATCCTGGTTTTCTGGAATATAATTGTCACTAAACAAATCCATCAGGTGCTTCGTGAGTATATACCCTTTTTGGAAATCTTTAAATGATCCACCTTTGCCATCGGTGCAATCCGTAACAGGATATACTGGAACCAGACATTTTATGCTGGTGATGTCGACTCCCTTTTTAATCAGGCTCAAGGTTGTAGTAATAGCCATATTCCCTCCAGCACTATCACCCATGACAACCAATTTTGTTGTGTCTGCTGGAATATCAATCTTCTTTTCACTTAACTGTTGAATTATGGCACCTACTTCATTAATGGCATGTGGGAATTTTACTTCTGGAGATAATGAGTATCCAATCGACAGTAATGGATTTCCAGATGAAGTGACCAGTCTTCTGCATTGTTGATCATGGGTATTAAGATCTCCGATACACCATCCACCACCGTGTATGAATACGATCAAAGGCTTTGACTCAGTACTGCCTTCAGCATAAAACCTGACAGGTACCGAACCACTAGGCACATCGATAGAAAAGTTTCTGACAGTTGAAACCGCCAATTTTTTCGAATAATCGACTTTAACCATTTTTGAAAACGTATCTCTAACTTCGAAAATATCATACCCTTCATATTCCTTCAATACTTTTAAAGCGATAGCAGTCTTTGTCTCCATTTTTCCGTCTGGAGAATTTCGAATACTATTCAAATAAGCCAATCCCAATAGCATGATAAGGACAACTGCTGCAAGAGCGTATAGCATCACAAAAAAGTTTGATTAGTCTAACTTAAGGAATTAGTGCTGAGCTTTCCAATTTAATAGGAAACTTAATGCGATGCCAACGCCGCCAATGGTATGAAGAATTGAGGTGTGATTGTGTAGGATTAAGCCGAAAACAATGAGAATAATCGATGATGTTCCAAATAACCATACAATTGGAAGCTGTTTATGTTTTGCATAGCCTTTACGTATGATCAATACGCCAAAAACGACTGAAATGGATATCAAACTGAATTCGACAAAGGGATTTGAGAAAAAACCAGATAATCCAAGTGCTCCTGCAGATAATAAAAATGGTAGGCTAATGCAATGTATCGCACATAAGATTGATGCTGATGCTCCTAGGATGCTAAGTTGTGCGCTTCTTTTCTTATTCACCTCACAAATGTAGTCTTTTTGAAACATTGTTGCAAAAAGAATCGAGGGCTATTTTGAGTGGTTTCCTATTTTACGTGTAAATACGGTCTTTAAATAAGGTAACTTCTTGGTTCTCAATGAGCTTTTTCAATAAATATAAATACATGGCCCAGCAAAAGCTTGTTTGTTTGTAGTGTTCATTTGTTGCTTTCCAACCAATATGCGAAAATTGTACTCTGGTTTTGCCTTTCGTTACAGCTACTAAATTGAAGCCAAAAATCGTCTTGTCCCAATCCTCATCTGATTCCGTCATGATCCAATAGATGCTTTTGCCATCTTCAATTGAATGTACTTTGCCAAGCCAATCGTATTCATCAGTGAAGTAAAAATTATATGTTTCACCTATCTTAGGAATACCACGACACCTGTTGGTCCACCACTGATTGATTTTATCTGGTTGACTTATTGCTTCAAAAATGACAGGTAAATCAGCATAGATAAATACGTCGTGATTTATTGTATACATGTTTTAGTCTGCAGTTCTGATTTTAGTTCTTTCTTGAATCCAGCAGCCTACAGTAAACCCATCTCCCGACGATAAATTGCGTACAAATATATCCTCTTTCTTAGGCATATATTGTCTGTATTGTCTGATCCATTTATTGGCCTCATCACTGATGCTTGGATCGACATTTTTTGCTTTAGTGAACATGTCAATAGCTGGCCAAGTCACGATCTGACTATCCCATCCTCTACCAGGACCACAAAGTGGACCACTTGATGCATATAGTTTTCCAATCAAAATATATGGTTCTCCCCATGCACTTCTCAATTCAGCTGCTTTTAAAGCGTACTGTCTCGCTTGTGGGAAATTTTTAATGTCACCGTAATAGATTTTTGCAATAAGCAGCATATACTTTGCCTTCTTGTTTTGATCCTCTGTCTTGTTAACAAACTCTTCGAATAATGTGATGGCATCTCGATAGTTACCTTCATTATAGGTATTGAATGCTCGTTTGAGTGGTCCTTCAGGTGGAGGAGCAACATAACAATTCTTTGCTTTTGCCGCTGCTAGTTCCATGACATTTGGATGATCGTTTGAGCAGCCTCCCCATTTTAATTTTCTACTGATGTCATTTATGGTTTCACAATCTTCAGGATTTGTATTGTAAAGGTCCATGTATTTCGTAGTGTAGTATTCGCATCCATAGAAGCCTCGTAATCCTTCAAGCGCTTCCAATCTTTTAGGGGCATAGTCATTTATTATTTCCCAAGATTCACAATTAGTGTCGCACTCGTCAAGGCCTTGTTCTATGGCATCAAAAACCATGGTGGCATATTTCCTGCCTTCCTCATGGTCCATGTTTTCTGCAACAATATTATCGTACAATAATTTTGTAAATGGATTTATCACAAAGTATTCGACATCTTTACCCTTTGAATCAAATGCTGCTTTTAATCTATCAAAAGCTTCATTCTCACCTACATAATCTCCTAAAGTATAATAGGAATCAAAACCCAATCTCGCATTAACATAATCAGCATCATCAGGATGGCATTCCACCCGCTTATTGTATATAGTTATGATTGAATCGGCGTATATTTTCTTTTTGGCAACGTCATCTGTTTCGGCGAAAAAATGTTTGTACAACTTTACACCATCATCAAACTGATACTTGACTCTTCCATTTCCAGCAGGTGCCAAAGCAAAGGCTTCATGCCATAGTGGAAGAGCCTCATTCAGATATTTTAATTTGATTTGATCACGGTATAGGGTGTAAGCAGTTTCGGCTTTGTCTCTATCTCCCGGAGATAATTTTGCCAAGGTCATGCATGGGTTATCAGGTTCTTGGCGTACTTGGACAACTGGTTCTGGCTCAGAAATGATTGGTTCTGCTACTTTAGGTGTGCAAGCAAAGAATGGCAAAACTAGCAGTAATATCAAATAGAAATTAGAATTGATCATGTGATAATAGATAAGTCTACAGTAATGACGCAAAAATTGAATGAAAAGACTATTTAAACAAACATAATTTTATTTTTTTCTGCTCTTCCAGCTTATTTGCGATAGACAAATAGGTTTATTGTCAACTTCTCGATGTAAGGAATGGAAAGATTCTTCATTAGTAAAATGACTTTTTGATGTCAATACATCTTCTAAGAAGCTTTCTGTTTTAAATTGAATTTTCATCGAGTCTATGTGATAGTTGTCAAATATTTGAGCAGGTAGAGACTCCAACATTTTTTTAATCAAAACAGAATTGTTGATGTGCCCATTCCAGTCAAGATCATGCCACACCATTTTGGTATCAAATTTTTGTTGATAGTTGTCAAGCTGTTTTAAGCTAAAATTTGGCGGCTCTAAGGCACCTTCTGGAATGATGTTATAGAATTCATATGCTGGTATCATCACGAGCCGACGTTTTTCCATATCCATCAATCCCCAGATACTTGACGCTGTCGACAGTAACTCCTGCTTTTCATTAAAGATCTTGAAGTCCCTGTAAGCAAAAATCTTCCTAAATCCAGAAGGATAGGTGACAATAGTGAGATTCTCACCAAGTGTAGGAATGGTATGAATGCGAATTTCCTTTTTTAGCAAAACCCAACTCAACTTAGATCGCTCCATATCCCAAACAGATAATTTCAACGACAAGACATTTTGCATGGAAGCTTCTTGCATCAACTGTATCATATTAGTCAGTCTGAGCTCTTTAAATTTGTTTATTTCACTGGTTCTGACCCTATAATTGCCTTTGTAGCCATAAAATTTAGTCATACCTAATACCTTGATAAATAGCGGCGTTGTCTCATTATTATATGATTTTGAGAGATATATGCATTAAAAATATTCGTAATATGTTTTCATATTAAACAAATTTGTTATATTTGCTCAATATTCTGCATAAGTGTATGCGAATATGAAGATATAAAACCTTTCTAAAGTACCACCTGAGCTTGATCATCGATCCTTCGTGTTAAGATAAAACCTTTACTCGATAAATAAGGAAACTATGGTAAGCTCTATGTCTAGAAAATGTTGTGTAGCCGTACTGGCGATGTTCGCTTGTATGTCTATGGTAATGGCGCAAAACGGAACAATCTCATGCGTCGGGAATTTCAATTTGTCTTTGAATACTTGTAATACTGAAATCACTCCAGAAATGATTTCAGCTGGTCCTTTGGATCCTGCTTTTACATATACCGTATTATTGAGAGACGAGCACGGAGACGATCTGCCGTCTTCACCAATGGTCAATGGTGACCAAAAGGGAGAAGAAATATCCTATACATTAGTCAATGATTCTACTGGCAATTCTTGCTGGGGTGTCTTGGTTGTCGAAGATAAAATTGCACCTATTATTGCAGGTTGCGAAACTGGTGTAGTAGAATTAGAACCAATTGGCTGTTTTGAATTTGCCAACGTAGATTCTATTATCAATATGTTGGTATCAGACAATTGTGATCCTAATCCAGATGTCGTGATTTTAGATGAATTGATTACGCAAGATTTTTGTGATGGAGATATTTTGAAAGTTGTAGATATAACCATAAGGGCCACAGACAATTGTGATAATGAATCACCCCCGTGTAGGCTTGTTATTCCGTTAGAAAGAGCACCTGTAGAAATTCTAGATACACTTGCAGCTGATACTTCAGGTATAGTTGTTCCTGAAGATATTATTGTGCTCTGTGAGGATGTGAATGCTACTGATTTTCCAGAAAATTTGGACTTTAATGGTAACCCGAATCCTGTTACATTGAGTGGAGTGCCAGTATATCAAGTAGACCCTACCACACAGTTTGATATATTCCCTGCAGATGAAGCTGCAGGACATTGTAAGCTTAATGTTGTGTATGCTGATTCAGTATTGGTTGTCAGTAATTGCTTTACAAAAATCATCAGACATTGGACAGTCATAGAAAGTTGCATCATAGATCCTGTAGATATAACATTTATACAGAACATTACCATCATGGACATGGAAGCTCCGACAATTGCTGGTGTTCCTAATAAATTAAACTTCAGTACCAACACTGGTTCAAGTGAAGAATGTGCTGCTATAACACCAGTTCCAGTACCAACGCTAATGGACAACTGCCAAGATCAAGATGAACTTTCTTTATTCGTTTCAATCATTAGAGACAGTGTTGCAACGATACCGATTTTATACACTGGTCAGCCATTGACATTCCAAGAAGGACAAAATGAATTGGTGTACATAGGCACAGATGCTTGTTTTAATAGTGACGTGCAAGGTGTCAATGAAGTAAGAGATACGGTAGATGTCTGGGTCCAAGATGATGCACCACCAGTTTGTGAAATTGATGGCAAAGCGATTACTATAAATAACGATACTGGAAATGTATTAGTCCCAGCGAATATTTTCGATGATGGTAGTTTTGATGACTGTTCTAAAAAAATAAAAATCTACGCAAATAGACAAGACAATAATTGTGATTGTGAACCAGAAGATGCACTTAAAAGATATAGTGATTTTGTATTTTTAGGTAGTAGACGAGGAAGTGACTACTATTTATCGGAAAATGAAGTCATAGCTCCTAAAGCATTAAACCTTGCCATTGCAATGGGAGGCGTGGTTGCAAGTTTTGAAAATGCCATTGAACGTAATTTTGTACGGCGACAAATTGAAGAATATATAAGTCGTGTCAATCCTTCAATTGATGAATTGACATATTTTGCAACTGAAGATGGTCAGAGTTTTTCAAGTAGCCTTGGATGGAATGTTGATCTAGATATTGAATTCTTGATGGGAACGACAGGAGTCACAAGACTTCAGCCTTATGATGGCTTGACTATCGAAAAACGCTTTGTAGTCGAAGTTACAGACCGATGTGGGTTTAGCGAAAATATCCGATTCTGTTGCCTCGATGTCATTGATGGTGCGCCAGTAGAATTTAGAACTGTTGATGAATGGGGTAATTTCAATACGTGCGAATTGGTTGTAGATATTCAAGATAAAGTCGCACCTGTAATTCAATGTCCTCCGATGGACACTATCTTCTGTTCAGACTTTACGGCTGGTATGGACTTAACTGTTTTTGGAATGCCTACTTCTATAGATGCATGTCCAGCTAGGATTACAGAATTAGACTCTCAGAGTGACATTTCCACATGTAACACTGGGTTGATCACAAGAAATTTTCAAATAGAAAGTGGTACAGGTACGGATACTTGTTCGCAAGTCATTTATGTGCGAGCTGTACCTCTTGATTCATTAGAAACGCCTATCGATCCGTTAGACATTAATTTGCCAGAAGATGGTCCAGCCTTAGGAATAGATAATAATGATCTCATGTGTTTTGAAGATTTAGCATTGCTTGATCCTACAGGTTTTCCAGATGAATATGTTCCGCAATTTACAGATAACAGAGTCTGTTCAGATTTAGGCATAAGCTTCGAAGATGTTGTTTTTGAGGTGCCAGGCGCAGGGCCTAATACTTGCTTCAAAGTAGTCAGAACATGGACGATTGTAGATGCTTGTGATCCTGATGGCATTGATACATTGTATACACATGATCAATCAATTGTTATTTCTAATAGTGTACCACCAACGATTACTTTTAGAACAGCTCCAACGGAAATTTGTAATGAATTTGGTCCAAATTTCATGTGCCCAAGTGAAGATTTTGATATAGTCATTCGTGTAACTGACGATTGTACCAGTCGAGCAAATCTGGAAGTCACTTATTTCTTAGATCTTGAGTGTAATGGTAGTTTTGAAGATATTGGTCTGTTACCTGGTAATAGAATTAACTTAGGAGATCTCCCAGTGGGTACCCACAAAGTGATTGTGGAGGCAGTCGATGCATGCAATAATGTATCGTCAAACACACATACATTTGACGTGATCAATTGTGTAGATCCAGTTGCAGCATGCCAAGCACTTACCACACCACTTCATTGTTTTCCAGATCCGCCAACATCACCGATTAATAATAATATGGTATTAATGGCGTCCGAAGAAGATATTGATTGTGATAAAGATGGTATGATTGATGATGAAGATTTATTTGTCTACCAATGCGCTCAAGCAGCATGGTTTGTTCCGAGCGATGCTGATAAATTACACCCATGCGGATTACCAGTTGTCTTTAGTTTTTCAGCTGATACCACAGATGTAGAAAGATGTTTTACTTGTGCTGATTTGAGATGCCCTCAAGAAGTAACGATATTCTTCACTGATGAATTTGGTAACTCAGATATATGTGTCTCGACAATAACGTTAACAGATCCTAAAGGATTATGTCCGGCATTACAAGATTGCATCATTCCTCCTATGGTAGAAACTGCCGATTTAGATACAATATGTCTTGCTGGTGGAGCATTGCCAGCCGACTTAAGTGGATTTGGTATTGATGCGCCTACTATTGATGCGACTTGCTGTAATGATCCAGATAACTCCATTGAGTTTGAAGATGTGCGATTGGCAGCTGATGCAAATGGGTGTCGTGTAATCCGAAGATCATGGACAGTAATGACAGATTGTGGCTGCCCTGTAGTTGAAGAGTTTGTACAATTGATTACTGTTCGAAATGACGAAGATCCGAGTTTAATATGTCCTGATGATGTTACAGTGGAAGCAACTCTAAATAATAATGCTAATAGAAATTGTGGTACACGTATTGACTTAGATCCTGCACAAGCAGCAGATAATTGCCAAACTAATTTGGTGATTACAAATGATCTTCGACCTGCTAGTGGAGCAAATATTCCCGACACCAGATTTGACCTTGGTGAGCCCACAATTATCACTTATACTGCTACTAATGAATGTGGTTTAACTTCGACATGTAGCACTACAGTGATAGTAGAGGATAATACTCCACCGATAATTAATTGTGCCGCAGGACCTATCAATATTGAATTGGAAAATATGTCGGTGACTCTCGACTCAGATGAGGTACTTGATTTGATATTTACTTCTGATCCTACAGATGTTTGTGGTATTCAGGATATCATTGTCGATCCTCCTACTTTAGATTGTGCCAATGTAAATACTCCTGTTTCAGTAACCATTACTGTTGTTGACGAAAATGGAAATGAAAGTATGTGTACGGTTGATATTACTGCTGTCGATTCTGTCACTCCTACATTAACATGTCCAGATGACTTGACAGTTAATGTGACTAATACAGACAACGGTAATTGCTTTTACACTGCAGATGATTCGTTGGATGCAACTGCAATGTTTAATTGTGACTTCGATATTGTACATTCCATAGACGGCACTGGAACAGAAATTACAAACGGTGATGGAGGTTCTATTGCAGGAACAACACTTAATCTAGGTGAACATACAGTGACATATACATTGACGAATGGAACAGATATGATCCAATGTGACTTTGTTGTAACTGTTGTTGATGAGGAAGTACCAATGATTACTTGTCCAGACGATGATGTGTTAATACTTAACCAAAATTGTTTAGCTAATGTACCTAGAGTCAGATATCGAAGAGATGTTGAAATTGATAATAATTGTACAAGTAGTATCGGATTACCTGATCTTGAATTAATCCCTGACATAAGAAGCCTTACAGGGGTCATGACACAAACTTTCACCGTGAATGCTTTGGATAATGATGGGAATGTACTTGCCTCATGTATGTTTAATGTATCTACAGTGGATCAAATTGCTCCAACAGCAAATTGTCCAAATGGTACTCAAATGGCTGTTGCAGTTGAAGATGATTGTCGTCCAAGAATACCAGAACTTGGGAGCGGAACTGATAATTGTGACGGTGAATTACCAGTACTTATCGCTAATGGTGCTGGTCCCCGTGTATATCAAGTACCTAGAGCAGGTAGGATTTGGGATGGAATGTCACCAGTTTTGGTTATTGCGGTTGATGCATCTGGAAATAGAGATACATGTTCTGTAATGCTTTCGGCAGTTTGCCCTGGAGAAGAGAATGCACCTGAGTTTCAACAACAAATTCAAGACATAAGTGCAGATTCTAGTGATGATTGTGATGCATCGATAAATGTACCTTTCCAGGTAGAATACTGTATACCTGCAAATTTGGAAGTTACAGCAACAATAGCACCTAATGATGCTAATATAAATCTAATGGTAAATAGTACAGGTGCAAATGGAAATTTAATTGAATACATAATAACGGGTATGATTCCGACAGGGTCTTATACAGTCACTGTAACAGCAGAAGATCCTGGTTGTGTCAGTACAACTCAAGAATTCAATGTTACGATTGTCGCTACAGGTGGTGCCCCAGCTACATTTGAATGCAAGAAGATAGTCATGCCCATCGGAACAGATGGTACAGCGACGTTCTTAGCTTCAGATATCGTTTGTGTCACTGGTGGTAATCAGTGTGACGGATCCAATCCAACAATAATTGCTGCATTCTCAAATGATCCTAATGATAATGCTAGGACATTTACTTGTGCAGATATAAATCCAGGTAGTGCGGTGGGTACAGATATACAAGTAACCATGTTTACCTTTGATGTTGCAGACTTTGATAACGATGGTACGTTAGACACGATGTTTAGAGAGCCTTGTTTTGTGATTCAAACGATTACTGGGGAGTTATGTCCATTCGCTAGTTCAAGTGCACTCAATGTCGGAGGAAGAATCTTCACTGAGGACAACAGAGGTATAGAGAATAGCTCGATCTCTCTTATTGGTGAAGAAGAAACTCAACTATCAATGACAGAAGAGTTTGGCTTATATGCATTCCCATCCATGCCAATTGGAGGGTCATATACGCTAACTCCTAGTAAAGAAGATACATATAATAATGGTGTAAGTACACTTGATATTATATTGATACAGAAACACATTTTGGGTATCCAAAGTCTTGATTCACCGTACAAGTTGATCGCAGCTGATGTCAATGCATCTGGTTCATTATCAGCACTCGATTTACTGGAATTGAGGAGAGTGATTCTGGGGCTTCAAGATGGATTTGAGAACGTGCCATCTTGGCAAATGATTGGTGCAGAACATCAATTCCTTGATCCTTCTAATCCATATGCAGAGAATTATCCAGAGACATATGCTATAGCTTCATTGGAGCAAAATATGTTCATAGACTTTATTGGAGTTAAGATGGGTGATGTAAACTTATCTGCTGATCCAATGGTACATGTTTCTGCCGAAACAAGAACATCAGATGTGGATATGGAATTTGATATGCTGCCGATCGTTGACGGTTCAGAATTGAAGTACGATTTTAGTGTTGCCCAGTTTACTGATATTGAAGGATTCCAATTTACATTACATTTTGATGCTTCTCGACTTACGTTTGGTGGCATAGAAGGTAATCTACTGGACATAGATGAACAACACATAGGTGTGCAATTGATAGACAAAGGAATCATTACTTTCAGTTATGATAAAGTAGGCGGTATTGGCGTCTTACCGGATGACGTTCTATTTAGCTTAAGCTTTGAGCATAACGGTAATCTAAATGCTGATGTGTCCATGAATTCCTCCGTTGTTTCTGCGCAACTATACAGCACTGAAAATGTCTACGACTTAGGAGGCAAAGTTGTGGCTTCAGACAATGATATTGTTCTGTATCAAAATACACCAAATCCATGGAGCGAG
>CALLFA010000119.1 GCA_937997635.1 uncultured Saprospiraceae bacterium
ATTCATGGTTTAGAAACATTGAAATTTTTGATGATGTTAATGGCAATGGAGTCAATGACGAATGTCCTATTTACAACAATGACTGTCCGATAAATATCATCGTTGATGATAACTCACTCATTAGAGCAGACAGAGAAGCTGGAATACAAATACAGACCAATGGTGAAGTCCCTGTTGGATTTAATATAGACTATACTGCTGGTGATCAGATCAATCTCGCAGGGGGCTTCGAAGTACAACAAGGCGCAATATTTCATGCCTATATCGATGATTGTAGTGTAGAAGAACCACCATTCGTACAAGACACTGCTGGCCCTTTGTATAATGACTTTTATGGAGTAGGCCATACATCAGGTATGACCATTACTGCCTCTTCTTCTGAAACTGGAGCGGATGAATCATTTGTACTTACAGGGCCTAATGATGAATTGGACTTGGTAGAAGCTTCTCGATTTTTGGCACAAACTTCTTTAGGAGCTTCTTATGAAGATATTCAATATGCGCAGTCAATTGGTGCAGAAGCATGGATTGACGAACAGATGACCATAGCTCCCGCATCCTTTGCAGAGTCAGTAGAGTCTATATTTGTTGATGAATTAGATCCCATACTTACAAGTCAGGGCCCAAGATTATGGCTCACTGCGTTTGCTTTCTACGAAATGGCATTTAAAAATGAAGATGCACTGAGACAGCGAATGGGTTTTGCCTGGTCTCAAGTCATGCCTGCAAATTTCTTTCTTCAGAGATTGGACTATGCCGTAGCGTTTGGACAATACTTTGATTTCTTATATCAGGGTGCTTTTGGCAATTTCAGAGACATGCTCCATAATATAACCTACAGTTTGGTTATGTCAGAGTACTTAACTTATTTTAGAAATACTAAATTGAACCCAACAACTGGCAGGCTACCAGATGAGAATTACGCGCGTGAGATAATGCAGTTATTTTCTATAGGTGTATATGAGTTAAACCTTG
The DNA here is from genome assembly GCA_937997635.1 of uncultured Saprospiraceae bacterium. Taxonomy (GTDB): domain Bacteria; phylum Bacteroidota; class Bacteroidia; order Chitinophagales; family Saprospiraceae; genus CALFUK01. The sequence continues at coordinate 976 of CALLFA010000119.1, forward strand.
ATGGATCAATTCGGTTAGATGCCAATGGACTTCCTATAGAGACATATGATATTGAAGATATTGCTGAATTAGCAAAAGTCTTCACAGGTTTACATGTTTCAGAGACTTCAGGCGGCAACCCCAATGATAATTTTCAAATCGGTTTTGGTAGTCAAGGTCGAACTGCACCACTTAAAATGTTTGATGCCTACCATTCTCAGGGTGAAAAACGGTTTATAAATAAAGTCATACCAGCAGGACAAACTGGAGCTCAGGATATAGATGATGCGATTGATTACTTGTTTAATCATCCAAATGTAGGACCATACATGGCAAGATTGATGATTCAGCATACGGTCAAGTCTAATCCTTCTCCTGAATATATAAAACGGGTAGCGTCAGTCTTCAATGATAATGGACAAGGTGTCCGAGGCGATTTAGCCGCATTTACCAAAGCCATATTTATGGATCCTGAAGCAAGAGAATGTGGGTATATTAATGATCCTCATAATGGTAAACTGATTCAACCTGTGGAGAGATTTACTCATTTATGGAAAGCCTTTGATATCTCTACACCATCAAACCGGTTTTATCATCTAGATTCTCATGGAAGTGTTGATTTACTTCAAGCTTATGCAGATTCACCATCAGTATTTAGCTTTTTTAGCCCATTCTATGCTGATGATAGGTACATAGCTCCGGAAGGGCTTGTCTCTCCAGAATTCGAAATTTTAAATAGTGTTTCCTCCATACGATATCTGAATACTTTGGAGAATTCTCTTAAAAGTCATCCTTTTAATAATTATACTGGTGCAGGTGCTCGTTTAGCTATAAATTCTGCAGATAGACCTTCATTAGATTTTAGTGATGAGATCAATATCTACAGTTCTCAAGGTATCGATGGACTTTTAGACAGACTAAATTTGATTCTATGTAGAGGTCAATTAACAAATCCTACAAGAAGTGTTATCAAAAGCTCAATCAATAACATGGAGGCAAATGTATCCGGATTTACAGCGGAAGATGCTGTGCATAATGCCATCTATTTACTTATGTCTTCGAGCGATTACATGATCCAGTTATAATTTTAATTAAGAAAAAATCAAGAAAATGAGTAAGCATACCCATACACACGACAGAAGATCTTTTTTAGGTAAGCTAGGATTAGGCTGCGCTCACGTAGGAGCCACAGCTTTGCTTTCTGGTATAAATAATATGAATCTCTTAGGTGCCCTGGCATCTGCAAACCGATCCTGGACTACTGATACAATGGATGACTACAAAGCACTAGTCTGCATCTATTTGGGAGGCGGTAATGATAGTTTCAATATGTTAGTCCCTAGTGATACTGATCGGTATAATCAATACGCAGCTACGCGATTGGGTCTGGCGATTCCTCAATCAAATTTACTACCTATAAATGCTTTGGGTACACCTTCGGGTGAGACATATGGTCTCAATCCGAGAATGCCAGAATTGCAATCATTATTTAATAGTGGTAAGGCAGCATTTATTGCTAATTGTGGAGTCTTGTATGAGCCAATGACTGTAGCAAGCTACATCAGAGGAATTAATCGTCCTTCAGGACTTTTCTCCCACTCATCCCAAAGATTAAGATGGCATACATCACTAGCTCTAAGTGACCCACAAAGTATCGGATGGGCTGGTCGTTTAGCAGATATCATAGCGACCAACAATACAAATCAATCCTTATCCATGAATGTATCCCTTAGTGGTACAAATACATTGCAAACAGGTAATCAAACACAAACCTATACGATCAAACCAACAGGCAATGGAAGTGAATTGATCAATGGGATAACATCAAATAGTATTTATGAAAACCTGAAACGAGAATCGCTTGACAATCTGTTAGATATTCAGCAGCAAAACGTATTCAAAAGAACCTATCAAGAAACAGTTGTAGGTTCGAAAAATAGTTCATTACAATTTGATGCAGCTGTCGCAGGAGTTCAGTTGAATACATCCTTTCCAAATAATGATTTTGGGAATAGTTTAAGAATGACTGCTCGGACAATTGCTGCAAGAGATACACTACAGTTTAGAAATCAGACATTTTTCTATAGCCTTGAAGGATGGGATACACATGGCGGCAATAATGATGGTCTTCTCGGTGGCCTTGATACTGGAGTAGGCGCATTTCAAGCTGCAATGGAAGAGTTAGGTGTATCTGAAAACGTCACTTTATTTATCATGTCCGATTTTGGTAGAAAGCTCGTGCCAAATAATTCTGGTACTGATCACGCATGGGGCGGAAATGTATTTGCAGTTGGTGGAGCAGTCAATGGTCAGCGTATATATGGTGATTTTCCAGAATTGGCATTAAATAGTGAATTAGATACAGGCGGAGGAAGATTAATTCCAACGACATCTGCGGATGAGTATTTCGCAGAGTTGGCTCTGTGGTTTGGAGCATCACCATCTGACTTGCCATATGTACTCCCTAACATCAATAACTTTTGGACACCGACATCTGGATCAAGGCCAATAGGTTTCATGAGCTGATAACGCTGTCACTAAAAGGAAATAGTAATTAATCTCAGTTCGGGATATCGAATAGTTAGACAAAAAAATCTCTATAATATCGAACAAAAGGCTTGTTTTGGTAATGGAATCCAAAGATTCTTTCATCAAAACAGGCCTTTTATATTTGTCACATGACCAAATTTCGACCCTGCCGTAATAAATTGAGAGGTACGGAGACCAATGTCGTTTAATCCTTAACTAAAACGACATTGGGCTAGGTACCTCTTACCGTATTAAATCGAGAGGTACGGAGACCTTCGATTCAGTAATCATCCAAAAAATGTTTATTTGTGAGCATTTGTCTCCATAAACTAAAAAATAAAAGACCGGTTTTAGGAGGACAACTGAGGCAAAGGTCTCCGTACCTCTTGCCGTCTTAATAAACCGCAAGAAACTTAGAACCAGCACCTTAATGCTCTCACCTTAATAGCCCTTAAAGTCTTAATGCTCCCCCTACCTTAATACTCTTAATGTTTCACCCCTAACTCAGCATCCTCCATATCGCACAAGCAGCCACCGCCGCAGTCTCCGTTCAAAAATAAAAGGACCGGTTTAGGAGGACAACTGAGGCAAAGGTCTCCGTACCTCTAGCCGTCTTAATAAAACCGCAAGAAACCTAGAACCAGCACCTTAATGCTCTCACCTTAATACCCCTTAAAGTCTTAATGTTTTTAACCTTAATGCCCCTTAACTCCTTAATGTTTCCCCAAAATCCGCAACCTTAATGCCCCTTAACTCCTTAATGTTTCCCCCCAAAACCGAAGCCCTTTAAAACCACACACCTTAATAAGACTGTGAGGTCACATATTTTGCAATTTTATTTACACAAGTGTCTTTTTTAAGATATTCTGTGGAGCTGAAGCAACTTAACGTACTATTTTTTATAAGTATGACTATATTTGTAATCTAAATGCCTTAAATATTATGAACCCGTTACTACCCCTATTAAAGATATCTCTGTCTTTTTTACTCCTTTTTGTATACAGCATATCTTATTCACTTGATCCCTCATTGGATTTTCATAATCCTGAGTCAGCTGATACTCATCATTCTACGCTTACAAATGCAGACGCATTAGTGATGGATAATGTCGCATTAAATAAACCTGCTACTCAGTCATCCACATTTGGTGGAGGGGTAGCTGAGCGAGCAGTTGATGGCAATACGAATGGAGTTTTCAATGAACGATCAGTGACACACACAAACAATGGAGATTCTTGGTGGCGTGTAGATCTTCAAGATGAATATTTTATTGGAGAAATCACAATACATAATCGAACCGATTGCTGTGCAGATAGGCTTGCTGGAGCCACAGTATATGTAGGTAATATTGATTCTACAAATCCTTCTAACTATACCCAAATAGGAACGTTAAATGCAGATGCCTCCATTTCGTTTGCGAATGTGGCCATGCAAGGCCGTTATGTTATGATAAGGCAGAATGGATTTCTATCTCTTGCAGAAGTTGAGGTTCAAGGTACGATTGATCCAAATCAGGTAAATCATATTGCTAGAGGCAAGCCTGCTACTCAATCATCCACATTTAGTGGAGGTGTAGCTGGAAGAGCTGTAGATGGCAATATTGATGGTGTTTATAATAATGGGTCTGTTACACATACAAATAGAGAAAACTCTTGGTGGCGCGTAGATTTGGAAGCTCAATATGATATTTCAGATATTACCATACACAACCGAGCAGACTGTTGTCAAGGACGATTAGAAGGTGCTCAATTGTATGTCGGTAATGTAGATTCAACGAACCCATCTGATTATACCTTGATTGGTACATTAACTGCGGCACAGATGAATGATTTTCCACAGTTAAATCAGACAGGAAGATTTGTCATGATTAGACAAACGAATGAATTTTTGTCTTTAGCGGAGGTCGAAGTTCAGGGTACTTTTTCTGATTGTGGAGATTGTGGTATGGCTCAATGCGTAGAAGACACAGATTATTGGTCAGAAAGTTGGGTATCATGTACGACAACTCCGAGTCCCAATCCTGCTAGAGGTGACTCACACTGGTTTATGGTCGAGTTTGACAATCCTGTTTTTATCGATGGCACACATATCTGGAATGCCAACCTTTCAGGTCAGAGCTCAAGAGGAGCGAATCAAGTATATATTGACGTATTTAGAAACGGTACCTGGAGTCAGATCGGCAATGGACCATTTACTTGGGGTCAAGCACCTGAAAGTGCAAGCTATCTAGGCTTCGAAGGGCCAGCATTAGATGATCATGGTGAAATCACTAAGGTCGTATTCACTGTAGCCTCGACTCATGGCAATTCTTGTGCTTCTATAGCCGAAATAAGATTTGACGTAGATGCAGATAGATGCGTTGGTCAATTAGATGAGTGTGGTGTTTGTGAGGGTCAAGGTGAATTTACATTTTATCTGGATGCTGATGGTGATGGATTAGGAAATCCAAATCATACCTTAAAAGCATGTTCAGGACCTATACCTGGCTACGTGACCAATAGTGATGATCAATGTGATACAGGTGGATGGGAACAGATAGGTGCGTTGTTTGCAGATAATGGATGTACTGGTTGTCATAACCAAGGGGCACTAGGTGGTTTGAATCTACTTAGTTATGATGGATTTGCCGCTGGTGGCAATAAGTGCGGAACAGATATAAGTACAGGCAGTACGTTGATAAACGTAATCACACAAACAGGGTATGCAGGTTGTAGCGATGTCATTAATGGCCTGAGCATGAATGATAGAGTAGGTGGGGCTGTAGATGATTTGGAGTTAGCTCTGATACAAGCTTGGGTAGATGCTGGTGCTCCAGAAGATGCATGTGATGAGTCACAAGCATTCATAAGTTTCATAAATATTTCTGATGGTCAACAGTTTGCCAGAGGCACTGATCTGCATGCAAACGTCCAAGTACAGGATAGTGATGGTATTGCCAATGTGCAATTATTTATTAATGATGTACTTGTCAGAGTAGAAAATAGTGCACCATACGAATGGGGTGCGGCTAATCAAAATGATCCATTACTGAATAATCTCGACGAAGGACTCTTTGAACTAACGGTAGTAGTGACAGACTCAAATGGAGCGACGACCACAGAGTCTATACACATAGAGGTCGTAAGCCAACCTGTATTTTCTTGTCCAAAGATTGCTTTAAATCGTCCAATCGAATCATATGCTGGTGGGCAAGATCAAGGCGAAGCAGAAGTACTATTTAATCGATCAACGATTAAAGTAGAGAATAACGCCTGGAAATACATGGAATACGATTATGTAGTCGAAGCTAGTACTGTCATGACTTTTGAATTCAGAAGTGATAGACAAGGTGAATTGCATGCGATAGGTATTGGTAATGGCGATACCACTGATGGAGATCAATTGTTAACAGTTTATGGGACTGATTTCTCGAGTGGCGACAATCAATATGGGCCTTACACGGGTAATGGTGAGTGGGAAAGCTTTAGCATACCAATCGGACAGGTATTTAGTGGAGAGATGAATAAGTTATTGTTCCTCGCAGATCATGATAATGGTACTCAGGATGGCAATTCATTCTTTAGAAATATTGAAATTTATGATGACACAAATGGCAATGGAGTTAATGATGCGTGTCCAGAAAATAATATCATTGAAGATTGCCAAGCGGTAGAACTGAATACAACGATAGATTCATACGCAGGTGGGCAAGATCAAGGAGATGCAGAATTGCGTGAAAACGGAACAGTGCTTCATTTGTATAACAACGCATGGAAATCAGTATCCCATAACTATTCCGTTGGAGAAGATACTTACATGACCTTTGAATTCCGAACGGATAAACTCGGAGAAGTCCATGCAATAGGCATGGATGATGATGCATCAATTACTGCAGAACGATTTTTTGCATTTTATGGGACGGAGACAGCAAATCAGATAAATCAAATAGGTCCATATACTGGAAATGGAGAGTGGCAAAGTTTCAGTATTCATGTAGGCCAGTTCTTTACAGGTGATATGGATAGAATCACTTTTCTAGCTGACCACGACAATGGAGCACAGGACGGAGAATCCAACTTTAGAAATGTTAAAGTATTTGATGATACAAACGGTAATGGGCAAGGTGATGCTTGTGATAATGTTGATGTTCTGATGTGTCCACGAGTCGTTTTTGATGCACCTATATTACCTTTAGCTGGACAGGATAATGGAGTATTTGAACTAAGGGATGATAAGACAGAACTTATCATTCGAAACAATGCTTGGAAAACAATGGCATATAACCATTCAGTGATACCAAGTACAGTACTTAATTTTGAATTTAAAAGTACGATAGAAGGAGAATCTCACCAGATTAGTTACGGAGATAGAAGTAGAGGATTTTACACTATAATATTATACGGAACTGATGAAAATAATACGCTATACAATGGTAGTGGAGATTGGCAAAAATTTTCTATAAGAATAGGAGAACAAAGAAATGGTATTGGAGACAGATTCAGGTTTGTTGCAGATCATGATAACGGAGCACGTAATGGTGATTCATGGTTTAGAAACATTGAAATTTTTGATGATGTTAATGGCAATGGAGTCAATGACGAATGTCCTATTTACAACAATGACTGTCCGATAAATATCATCGTTGATGATAACTCACTCATTAGAGCAGACAGAGAAGCTG
>CALLFA010000120.1 GCA_937997635.1 uncultured Saprospiraceae bacterium
CGAAGACATGCATAAAGCAAGAGCAGACATTTATAATGCATTCGCATTAAACCAATCGTCCTCGATGGGTCGTAATATTTTAAATCATGCCAGCTTGGCTAGTCTGAAAGGCAAAAGAGATTTGGCGCAAACGGGAGAGTAAATTGAAATCATTGTCACGGTTTGTGTTTTGTGAAGTTTAAAACGTCTGTAACTTCAGAGAATTACTAATTACTAAAACAAATTGTAATAAAAGCCCTGAAAGGGCGTCAGACTATAGCCAAGGGTAAAACCCTTTGTAGAAGAACTATTTGTAATATAAGCCCTGAAAGGGCGTAAGCAAAACACCACTAGTCATAAGAGATTTTATTTCTTTGAAGAAAAGAGCAGATCTAAAAAAGATGTTATTCGTAAAAAAATTTGTCACGGTTTTTGGTTCAAAAACACGCGCCAAATTTGCCTTTTTCTATTGCTTTTTACCAGGGGTTAAACCCCTGGCTACCTATATGTCGTACCTACGGCACTTTTACTCTAATTCTAAAATGCAATATTCGTTTTTGAAAGGGCGTAAGCAAAAACACCACTAGTCATTAAGAGATTTTATTTCTTTGAAGTTCTTTGAAGAAATGATCAGATCTAAAAAAAGATGTTATTCGTAAAAAAATTTGTCACGTTTTTCGCTCAAAAACACGCGCCAAATTTGCCTTTTCTATTGCCTTTTACCAGGGGTTAAAACACGGCACTCTACTCTAAGTCTAAAATGCAATACTCGTTTTTGAAAGGGCGTAAGCAAAAACACCACTAGTCATTAAAAGATTTTATTTCTTTGAAGAAAAGATCAGATCTAAAAAAAGATGTTATTCGTAAAAAAATTTGTCACGGTTTTTCGCTCAAAAACACGCGCCAAATTTGCCTTTTCTATTGCCTTTTACCAGGGGTTAAAACCCCTGGCTACCTATATGTCGTACCTACGGCACTCTACTCTAAGTCTAAAATACATTACTCGTTTTTTGAAAGGGCGTAAGCAAAAACACCACGAGTCATTAAAAGATTTTATTACTTTGAAGAAAAGATCAGATCTAAAAAAGATGTTATTCGTAAAAAAAATTGTCACGGTTTTTGGCTCAAAAATACGCGCCAAATTTGCCTTTTTCTACTGCTTTTTACCAGAGGTTAAAACCCCTGGCTACCTATATTTCGTACCTACCGCACTCTAACTCTAACTTCTAAAATACTATAATTCTTACCTACGCCACTTCTACGCTAAATCTAAAATGCAATTCGCGTTTTATTGTATGTTTATAGGAAAGGAAATATCAACATCTGTCCCGCCTACAGCAACATCAGAAGTTGCTGTTTTTTGATCGGGTTGATGCTTTAGGACAACGTTGAATTCACCAACAGTTTCTGCGTTTCCGGCAGTCCATGTTGTTGATAAACCAACAGGCAAACCATTGTCGTCTTGATCATTATAATTAAGCGGATCCATACGATTGTCTACATTTCCATCGCCACTTGGGTCAGAAAATATGCCGTCTGTAAAAGAGAAAAAGAACATATGCTCATCATCTTCTTCCATGATTTCTACTGTGATGTCTTCATCAGTTGTCCCCAATGTGTTCGTTAGTTCTAAATTTAAGGTGTATGTGATTCCTTCTTCTAATTCAATGTTGTCAATTGTGGGCGCACCACTACCTTCACCATCAGCGTCAAACCAAACAGCAGTAACTGGGTCTCCTCCATTGTCTGGTGTAAAGCTTAATGTGACACGAGAAATTTCTTCTTCTTCCTCGTTTTCCATTTCCATCTCCATTTCCATCTGATTATCGTCATCATCTCCACATCCTGCGAAAATTCCTACTGCAAGAAATAAGAATATGTAAAGTAATAAATGCGTGTTTTTCATATTGTGGAATTATCTTTTTAAAATTTAATGCAATTATATTGCATTTATTAGATTAATGCAACAAAGTTTAATTAAAATTTGGAGCCGATGGTTAATGAGACATTTCTACCAGGTGCATATGAAAAGTATCTTAATCGATCAGTAGCCGATCTATATGAGGTGTTTAAGAAGTTTTCAACACCCAGTTCGACAGTTAACGTTTTGTATGTATAACTCACATTTCCACCAACAAGAAAATAAGCAGCTGGTACCTCCATGAAGTCAAATATGTCATCTTGGCTAAATTCTACACCTCCATTTTGAAATGCACCAGGTTCTATGACTCCAGGAGCGTGCCATTGTTCTGCAGTGTAATCGAGTTTTAATCCTAATTCCCATCGATCTTTCGTGAATGCTAAGTTGTAATGTATATTCAATGGCGGAATTTCAATAAAGGCTTGATCATTCTCTGTTTCTTTTGCATAGACATACGAGATTTTAGCCTCAGAAGTCAGTTGATTCGAGTGCCGATATTTGATGTCCAAATCACTTCCTAAAAAAAGAGCATTTGTTTGACTAAAAATGAAAAATGGAAACGTGCCAGCGACATTGGTTGTGACACCAAATGGCCTCAAAAAGATATAATCGTTGATTCGATTGGCGTGAACGATTAATTCAGCATGTACCTTATCATTGCTGACTTCTAGTCCAGTCACCCATTTCAGACTTCTTTCAGAGCGCACGTTACGATCTGTTTGATCAAACACACGCGTTAATGGTGTTGTTATTTGGGGTTCAAAGTTATACCGCCATAAGCCAAATTGTACTCTAGAAAAATGATAGCCAAAGGAGTATAATTCTGACACATTCGGTGGTCGCCATGCGGTGCCTATGTTGGTAAAAACAGACAGTGTTTCATTTATCTCTTTTCGAAACCCTAAAGTGAATGTTGCATTGGTGAAATTCACTTCATTAGAGTAGATAGTGATATCCCGAATCGTATCTCTCACACTTAATGTTTGGTAATCGAGTCGCAAACCTAACTCGACAACTGACTCATCCAATTGCAAAGACTGTATGGAATAAGCACCAACATTGAGCACATCATAATCTGGCACAAAATTAATGGGGTTAGAACCTGGTTCGTTGATACTTTGTTGAGAAAATAGTTGCACACCTGAATTGCCGTTCCAATTACCTCGATTAGGTTGAATCCATTCAGCTTCAACGGTATGAGACAATAATTTCAAATCAATCACGGGGCGTTCATTGAGTTCACCTCTTCTTATGTCAAACTCTCTCCTGATGTTTCGCTGGATGCCATATTGTAATTTTAATACATGCTCTCCTAAAAAAAAGGAAAGCTTGGATTTAAATAAGCCGTGCTGAGTTTCGTGTTTGGGGTTTTGAATGTTGTAGGTTGGGTCGAATGTTGGACTTGGAATGCCACGCTCAATCGCATTCTGCAAGTCTTGAAGATTTCCAACTAGAGATCCACGTAGCACTCCAAGCTCTTGACCCAAATAACTACCAGAGACGTCAAGCTCTAGTTTAGGCTGATGAAATAACGCATTAAAACTGCCCCCATTTTCTTTTTTTCCCGTATTTGACAGGTTGTAGTCAGGCGCTTCCAGATCAGCTTGTCTGATGCCAAAGGCACTTGCATTCCAAGCAAAACGATGAGAACCTTGCTCCAAGTTAAGTTGACCACTGTATGCTCTTCCATTTGTTTGATACGAAGAGCCAACAAAGCCATTCAATTTATGGTCGAGTTCTGGTCTTTTCGAATTATACAAGATAACACCTCCCAGTGCTTCCGGTCCGTATTTAACTGTCCCTGCTCCTTTGACTACCTCAATTTCATTTACATGAGAAGGATCAATCTCTGGTGCATGTCCATCTCCCCATACTTGGTATGCATGTCTTAAACCATCATTCATCACCAAGACCCTATTAGAATGCAGACCATGCACGATTGGTTTAGAAATGTTAGTGCCGGTTTTAAGTGTAGAAATGCCAGAAACCTGTTCGGTAAGATCGCCAAGAGACGTGCTCAAGAGCGCTACTTTTTCAACCGCTAAATGTTGTATTGCAAGTGACTGAAAAGCCTCTAGACGTGAAGCTTCAATAACAATACTCTCCAATAATGTCTCGTCGGGAGCCATAAAGATGATGGGGTCTTCGTGATGAAAATCATGGTGATGCTCGACAGTTTTGTAACCTAAAAATCTAGCCTCTAGATGAAATTCTTCTTCACAGACTTGTGCTATAACAAATGCTCCATGGTCATCAGCAGCTGCGCCCTGTCCAGTTTCTAAAATACTTACAGTCGCATAAGGAAGTGGTTTCTGAGTGACAATGTCCATCACCATTCCTGTAACGGCTTGATCACAGTCATCATTAGCCTGACAGTTAACTATAACAGGCAATATGCTCATTAAGATCAATATACAAGTGCATCTGAACAGACGCCATGTTTTGCAGTCGAGGGACCAAAGCCAAGTTAACATCATGTTATGCCACACAGTTTTTACATATACCTTTTAAAACTAGCGTCGCTTCTTTGATTTGATATCCAGGAACTTTTACAGAAGGTATATTCTGCTCTAAACATTCAATAATGCCACATTCATCACACTTAAAATGCATATGGTCATGAACGTGATCATCTGAACTGCAGGTATCATGACACAGTCCATATGTAGCAAATCCACTATCGTCTGGAATTTTATGCAAGACACCATTTTCGGTAAATGCGTTTAGAGTTCTGTAAAGAGTTACCCTGTCAGATTCATCAAATTTATCTTCGAGATCTTTAAAGGATAAAGTTCTGTTCTGGCTCAAAAAATAACCGAGTATATCAACTCTGCCATCAGTAACTCGCAGTTTATGAGCCTTCAAAATTTTCTTAATCTTACTGTAGCTAACCATATCCTTATAAAGATTATATACGCAATTGAGTTGCAAAAATGTGGTTTTTCTTTGACTAAACGCCAATATAGGGTGCTTATTTAATCGGAATTGGCAAATAACGTCAATCAAGTAGCAAGCAAAGCTCATCAGAAAACTATTGTTTTTGTCCTTTGTTAAACATGTATACGATTAGATTAAGGCAGCTATTTTTGTTCACTGCATTCTGCAGGGTGTTCAAGTTCATCAGAATTGAAATGTCCGTAAGGAAAGCTTATTTTCAATCTTAGCACATTTTAAATTCAATCACTTAACTGTAGATTTATTAATAATCCATCAACCAAAAATAGTTTATCTGCTATCCTATACTCTGGAATAGGGCTGATGTTGTGTGCCACAATTTGTTTTACAGTGATGCAAGGTTTTGTCAAACAATTATCAACAATCCATACCTTCCAAATTACTTTTTTTAGAGCTGCCATTACGTCTATTTGTTGTTTCTTTTATATGTGGAAGTATCGAATACCGATCATTGGCAATCACCAAACGCTATTGTTGATAAGGGCTGTTTTGGGCATTATATCCATGACTAGTTTTTTCTTTACAATCCAACTCATGCCCTTTGGAGCTGCAGTTACGCTTAAATATCTTTCTCCAGTGTTTGCAGCCATCATAGCTGTTTACTTACTTAAAGAAAAAATACAACCTGTCCAGTGGATGTTTTTTGGAATGGCACTTCTAGGGGTGCTATTATTAAAAGGATTTGATACTAGAATTAATTTTACCGAACTGAGTCTAGGTCTTTTGGGTGCTTTAGCGGGCGGACTCATTTATCCGATTATTCGCAAAATTGGGACAAGCGAGCACCCAATGGTTATCATTAATTATTTTATGTTCAGCGCCAGTGTTTTGATGGGAATACTGATGATTCCTCACTGGCAAAATCCCACTAACCATGAATGGATCTGTTTACTCTTATTAGGTATATCAGGATATTTTGGTCAGGTGTTTATGACGAAGGCATTTCAAGTAGAGGAAGTTAGTATTGTTGCTCCTTTGAAATATCTCGAGGTTGTTTATGCGCTATTCATAGGCTTTATCTGGTTTGGAGAAAGTTATGCCTTATTGAGTTTTATGGGTGTTTTGCTCATCTTGACGGGGATGTTTTTGAATGTTAGATACAAACATAAGCACAAGGATTTGCAGCAAAATGAAGTCATTAGCTAGATTTGCTAGAGTGCCTTTTGGTGTCATTAAATGAGCTTACATCCTTAATCTTTATATCACTCCGACAGTAAACAAAACCCGTCCAGTGAATGTTGAATAACTGTATTTCCATACTAATCTCAAAATGTGTATTTTTGCGACCGATTTCATAACTCAAAATATAGAATATGCCATTTGACATAGACATGCTAAAAGCACATTACGCTTCATTCGGTGACAGAGTGAATAAAGCTAAAGAAGTGCTGCAACGACCGCTAACGCTTACTGAGAAAATATTATATGCTCATTTGCATGAAGACTCACCTCTTAAAAACTATGAGCGTGGTAAAGATTATGTCTTCTTTGCACCAGACAGAGTGGCGATGCAAGATGCTACTGCTCAAATGGCTTTATTGCAATTCATGATGGCAGGGAAGGACAAAGTGGCTGTTCCGTCAACAGTACACTGTGATCACTTGATCCAAGCGAAAGTAGGTGCCGGTACTGATTTGATTGCGGCAAACAATGTAAATAAAGAAGTATACGACTTCCTCGAAGCTGTATCTGATAAATATGGATTGGGTTTTTGGAAGCCTGGAGCTGGGATCATTCACCAAGTTGTTTTAGAAAATTATGCATTCCCAGGAGGGATGATGATCGGTACCGATTCTCACACGCCTAATGCAGGTGGATTGGGCATGATTGCGATTGGTGTCGGTGGTGCTGATGCTGTGGATGTGATGGCAGGCATGGCTTGGGAACTGAAGATGCCAAAATTGATTGGCGTGAAATTAACTGGTGAACTTAATGGCTGGACATCACCTAAAGATGTGATTCTTAAGGTCGCTGGTATCCTCACCGCCAAAGGAGGTACTGGAGCAGTTGTGGAATATTTTGGTCCAGGAGCGACAACAATGTCTTGTACTGGTAAAGGGACGATCGGCAACATGGGTGCTGAAATCGGAGCGACTACCTCTACATTCGGATATGATGAGTCAATGGACCGTTACCTTAGAGCGACAGACAGAGCAGAAATAGCTGATATGGCTAATGGCATCAAAGAGCATTTGACAGCTGATGCTGAATGTTATGCAAATCCAGAAAAATATTTTGACCAAGTTATAGAAATAGATCTAAGTACATTAGAGCCATTGTTGAATGGACCGTTTACCCCAGATTTAGCAACTCCAGTTTCTGAAATGGCTGCAGCTGCTGAAAAAAATGGCTGGCCGACAGAGTTGGAATACTGCTTGATTGGTTCTTGTACAAACTCTTCCTATGAAGATATATCGAGAGCAGCATCTATTGCAAAACAAGCGACAGAGAAAGGCATTACTGCTAAGTCAAAATTAACGGTTACGCCAGGTTCTGAACAAGTAAGATACACCATCGAGCGCGACGGACTTATCGAGACACTGGAAGGTATGGGTGCTATGGTATTTGCAAATGCATGTGGACCATGTATCGGGCAATGGGCCAGATTTAGCGATCCGATGAATGCACCTAAGAACAGTATTGTGCATTCTTTCAATAGAAACTTTTCCAAACGTGCGGATGGATCACCCAATACTCATGCCTTTGTCGCTTCTCCTGAAATTGTGACTGCAATAGCGTTATCTGGAAAACTTGGCTTTAATCCATTAACGGATACATTGACAAATGACAAAGGCGAAGAAGTAAAACTCGATCCTCCTACTGGTTACGAGTTGCCTCCAAATGGCTTTGATGTTAAAGATGCTGGTTATAATGCCCCTGCAGAAGATGGCAGTGGGATCAATATCGTAGTGAATGAGTCTTCAGATAGATTACAATTATTGACACCTTTTAAAGTCATTGAGCCAAATCAAATGGTTGATATGCGTGTCCTCCTTAAAGCAAAGGGTAAGTGTACGACCGATCACATATCTATGGCGGGACCATGGTTAAAGTTTAGAGGTCACTTACAAAACATCTCTAACAACTGTTTCATAGGAGCGATCAATGGATTTAATGATAAAGCCAATCACGTTGCTAATTTTGTTGACTCTGGAGATGATGCTGAGTTTCTACCAGTCCCTGATTCAGCGAGAAAATACAGAGATTCAGGTATAGGTACAGTTGTATTTGGAGAGGAAAACTATGGTGAAGGCTCATCTAGAGAGCATGCAGCGATGGAGCCTCGATTCCTTGGAGTGAATGCCGTAATTGTAAAATCATTTGCCAGAATCCACGAAACGAACCTGAAAAAACAAGGGATGTTAGGACTAACATTTGCTAATCCTGCCGATTATGACAAAATTAGACAAGACGATCATGTCTCTATATACGGCTATGAGGAGATGGCGCCAGGGAAGACGTTGACCATACACTTGAAGCATAAAGATGGTTCTGATGACTATTTTGAGGTAAATCACACCTACAATCAAGCACAGATTGAGTGGGTAAAAGCGGGTTCTGCACTCAATAAAATCAGAATTGATTCTGGCGTCGCATAGTTTTTAATCGTATGAAATATATACATATTTAAAAAAATACAATATATTAGCCGAATAATTACAAACAAAAAGCTACGTTATGTGGAAAGAATTTAAAGAGTTTATATTTACTGGTAATGTTATCGATTTTGCGATAGCAGTCATTCTTGCAGGTGCTGTAGGTCTAGTCGTTACAGGATTTGTTAACGATATGATTATGCCTATTGTCGGTCATTTTGCAGGAGGAGCGGATTTTTCAAACCTCAAATATGTATTGTCTGGAGCACAAGGTGTTGAAGGTTCTGAAGGGTATGTTGCAGAAAATGCAATCCGTTGGGGTGCTTGGATCAATGCTATTATCAACTTGTTGATAGTAGGGTTTGTCTTATTTATGCTTGGAAAAGCTAAAATCAAGTTTATGGGCGCTGCTCCAGATCCGGATCCGACTCCAGATCAAACATTACTTACAGAGATCAGAGATGCTTTACAGAAGTAATCTGAATAAACCGAAAAATAAGGCCTGCAATTTTTTGTAGGCCTTTTTTTGTGCGTATACTTTTCCTATTGGCTCGTGGTATTTTGCTTGCGCCCTTTCAGGGCTAATGTTATAAATAGTTCTTTTACCAAGGGTTTTACCCTTGGCTATAGTCTGGCGCCCTTTCAGGGCTTTTGAGCTAAATACAATTAGTTGTTAACTCTTTTCAGCACGCAATACTCCATAGGGTATCCTCAACACGAGGAACATCGTCCCTATTGTAACGTTTCTAAGTCTTAAACTTTAGGTCGTCCCTTTGGGACTCCTAAACACAAACAACACAAGGCTAGGGCGATGCCCCAGCCTAATGATGATACCCCGTTGGGGTATTTTTTAGTATACGATCATCAATCATTTTTAAAAAGGAATCAATAACTAAATATGAATTAGATATTAACCCTTTTCCCTTTTTAATCTACAATACCCCAAAGGGGTATCATCAAAAGCGGCGTCCCTCGCTGTTGTAACTATTGTCTGGCGCCCTTTCAGGGCTTTCATACATTTTGTTTTAGTAAAAAAATCGAATTAAGACGAAACATGTTTTTAGTTTACGATCATCAATCATATTTATTAAAAGAATCAATAAGCTAAACATTAATTAGCTGTTAACTCTTTTTAGCCTGCAATACCCCAAAGGGGTATCATCAATAGTGGGGGACATCGTCCCCCGCTGTTGCAATGTTTCGACGAGGAGTCCCAACGGGACGACCTTGTTATTTGCAAATTGTCTAAACTCTAGGTCCGCGTTGGAGTATTTCTTTACTCAGTTAGATAATTCTCACCTATTTAAACCATTATAGTACAAATACTTTATTTTTGATCCATGAGAAAAATCGAACATATCGGTATTGCTGTAACAGATTTGGAGAAAAGCAATGCCCTTTTTTCAGCTCTCTTTAATGTGGATGGTCCATATAAGCAGGAAGAAGTCGAATCAGAATTTGTCAAAACTTCTTTTTTTAGAAGTGGTAATAATAAGATAGAACTGGTGCAAGGATTAAATGACGACAACGCTATTTCAAAGTTTATTACCAAGCGAGGTGAAGGCCTTCATCACATAGCTTTTGATGTTGCCGACATTAAAAAAGAAATGGCAAGGTTAAAAGATGAAGGCTTTATTTTATTAAATGAAGAACCCAAAATAGGTGCAGATAATAAACTCGTTTGCTTTGTCCACCCTAAATCTGCAAACGGTGTTTTAATCGAACTTTGCCAAGAGATTCCTGCATAGTGGATTTTACACTTGCAGAATATTTAATCATCATTTTCGGAAGTTTCATTGCTGGGTGTATCAATACGCTTGCCGGTAGTGGCTCTGCCATTACATTAGCGATCCTGACTGAAGTGATGGGTCTTCCTGGCAATTTAGCTAATGGGTCTAATCGTGTTGGTGTGGTTGCACAAGGCAGCACGACCAGCTACGTTTTTTATAAAAATGGAAAGCTGGACTTTAAAGAAAGTGGCCCAATTATTTTATTGATTTTTATAGGCGCACTTTTTGGTGTGTATGTTGCCACTCAAATTTCCAACGACCAATTTAGGGAAGTATTTAAATATTTGATGATCGCTATGTTGTTAATCATTCTCATTCGTCCAAAGAGATGGTTGATCGATAATAATGTTGCTATTGTAAAACCAACGTTACTAACAGCGCCACTATTTATTGCATTAGGATTTTATGGTGGTTTTATTCAAATGGGTATGGGTGTATTTTGTCTCGCCCTATTTGTTTTAGTATCCAAATACGACATCATCTCTGCCAATGCCCTCAAAGCGTTTGCTGTATTTTTTTATTCCATATTTGTCATAGCAATTTTTCAATATAAAGGATTGATTGATTGGAAAGCTGGGAGTCTACTTGCCGTTGGACAAATGATAGGTGGTTATTTTACTGCACAATTTGCGTCCAAATATAAAAGCGCTGACGTATGGGCCTATCGTGTTTTAGTAGTCATCGTTATCCTTGTTATCTTGAGGCTTTTTGGCGTATTTAACTAAAATTAATTATTAAATATTAAGTCCTATATGTCTTAATAGACATTTAGTTATCTATAAATTCATTTTACCTTTAATATTCTTCAAACAAGAAAACATTGAATAGACATACTCTTTTATTACTACTGATCAGTTTTGCTTTTAATCTCTACGGCCAAGAAGAAGATTATACCTGGAAGAATGTGCCCATTGGTGGTGGCGGCTACATTACAGGGATGAAAATTCATCCTTTAGATGCTACAAAGCGTTATTATCGTACAGATGTCGGTGGAGCATACAGATGGAATGAATTGTCTGGCAGGATGGAACAACTTATTTTTTTAGACAATAGCGATTTGTATTCTGTGGCAGGAATTGCTTTACATCCTACAAATACAAACATTCTATACTTAGCTGTCGGTCGAAAATGCGGTCCAAATAGATCAGCCATTTTATATTCCAATGATGGTGGCGCCACGATGCAAGAATTGAATATTCCAGGAGGAATACCATTTCATTTTGCAGCAAATGGTGGTCGTAACTGCAATACTTCGAACGACGATAATGCACCCAATTCAGAAGATAAAGACAGACAGGGTACGCCATTGTCTATTAATCCACACAACACAAATGAATTATTTATAGGCTCTAGAGAAACAGGTCTATTTATTTTACAACTAAATGATCTCAACCTTACGTCTATTTCAAATAATCAAATACCGCACAATACGACTCAATACAGTATTCGATCTGTTGTATTCCATCCAACTCAACCGTATGTATATATTGCTTATACCAATTTCGGTTTATTTGTTGGAGATTTAAATGCCGGTACATTTTATCAAGCTGATCCCCTAAATCAATTTCCACAATTAAAAAAAGCGATAGATATTTCAATTTCAAAAAATGCAGATTACATGTTATTGGCGTGTAAAACGGATGGCATATTAAAAGCGACGTTACAAAATCCTGCAAGCCCTCAACTGGAAGTTCTTACAGGATACAATACCCCTCATGATGAAGGTTACTTAACTGTTGATTGCAGTCCTCATAACAATGATGTAGCAGTCACTGTTGTTGCAGATTGGAATCACATTAACGAATTTCAAGTGACAACTAACGCAGGTAATAATTGGAATCAAATATCAGGTAGCGTTCCTAATGGAAATAATATTTTTCCTTGGAGGTCTGAAACTTTTGCATCACATGTGTCTCAAATCGCATTTTCACCATCAGATCCGACAGAACTGCATTATACAAGTTGGTTTAGTACGTTTCAGTGCAACAACTTTTCCGTAAATGGTGGCAATGTATGGCACAATTTTGAATCAAAGGGACATGAAGAAATAGTTCCAACAGAAATTGTGGCTTTTCCAAAAAATACAGAAAACTATTTTTTAATGGTTGGCTCAGGAGATCACACTGGATTTATATTCGATGATTCAATTGAGGATGAAGATGCATTTGCAACATTTGACATTAGTGATCATGCACCTCCTTTGAATGGTCTTAAGAAATCTGGCAGTATGGATTTTTGTGAGAGTGACCCTGACAATCTCATTGTATGTGTGCCAAGAGAATGGACAGCAAGTGATGCTGGAGTCCTTAAATCAAATGATGGTGGATTGAGCTGGGATTTATTGCCAGATTATCAGCTCTCATATGAAAAGTCTCTTATCGCCATGTCAAGTACTGATCCAGATAACATCATATTCCTAAATAATACGAATATGATGTTTACCAAAGACGGTGGTCAAAATATAAATGATGCTTCAGGTAGTAATGCATTATCAAACGATTGTACTATTCCTTTTTCTATCAGTTGTAATGGTCCTTCGAATTTATCTGGCAATAATGTGAATTCGAGTGTTTTTGCTGCTTTTCGAAATGTGACAGCAGATATCAATTTGGGATGTGTCTTTTATTATTACGATTGGGATGGCACTTTTAATATAAGTACCGATGGTGGAGAAAACTGGTGTATCATGAATGACAACACACTGCCTGAAAGTAATAACCCTTGGGAAAAAACGCGTTTAATTAGCATTTCAGGTCATCCTGGTCATTTGTGGATAAACATTAATAAAGTATTGTGGCATTCTACTAATGGTGGACGAACTTGGACAAATTACACGAGCCAACACAGTGTGAACAGTGTCTATGCATTATCCTTCGGTAAAGGCTTCACTAACGCCTATCCTGCATTGTACATTTATGGGAATATAGACGGCAACAACACCAGATTTGTTTACCGATCTGACGATGCTGGACTGTCATGGATTAAAGTTACCAATCATCAGGAGAAAGAACTCTGGGGTGATATCAAGATGATAGCAGGAGATAGAAATATAGCGGGAAGAGTATATGCAACTGTTAGCGGTCAGGGTGTTGTTTTTGGAGAAGCAATGACAATCGAACCTGAAATATGTGATAATGCTGAGAAAACAATTGAAGGAGAATTTAATCAGATTAATACGCCAAGTATACCAAGTTGGAGAGCACATGAAGGAGGCGGTGCTACAATGAACTCCTTCATTAATCAATGGACAAAAGCAGTGTTGGAGATAACAGCACCAGGCACCTTTAATTATGATTTACAATTGTGGCAAGATGACTTGACGATGGAAGCGGATAAATTATATGTTATAGAAACAGATTTGAGAGCAGACGATACTCGTCCTGTGACACTTAAATTGAGAAATAAATCAAACGGAACAACCTACTTTGAAAAGGATGTGGAAGTCATTTCTGATGCAAAAGAAATGGCCTTCATTTTCAGGAGCCCTGTTGCAGACAATGACCTGCGATTAACCTTACAAGTCGGAGGTCATCCTGAAACAGTATACATTGACCACATTAGATTCAGAGGGTTTTGCGAAGAGGATGCTGAGTTGTTGGATTGCATAGATCAATTGACCATAGCTGATGAGTTGACAGATTCAGATTTATTTAAGGTCAATGAGACCATAGAGTCAACAGCCCTAATTTCTAATGACAGCCAGGTTGGCTATGAGGCAGGAGTTAATATTTTATTACAATCAGAATTTGAAGTTGAACAAGGGGTTATATTTGTTGCTGATATTAAATCTTGCAACAATTAAGCAACCTTAACATGAAAGCCAGACAAATTGATCACATTGTTCTTGCAGTTCCCAACCTAGAACAAGCAACACGAGATTTCAAAGACAAGTACAATTTAGAATTGGTGTATGGGGGCAAGCATGAGTCCTTTGGTACACACAATGCATTATTAAATCTGGGCAATGGCTGTTATCTAGAAGTGTTGGCACCAGATCTTGACAACACAACATATCAAGGCAAGAGGTGGATGGGAGCAGACTTATCACAAAAGCCAGTAGTGTGTCGTTGGGCACTAAAATCCAATGATCTTACTAAGGACCAGAAAGCGTTACAAAAAATTAACCCAGAATACGGCAGCATTATCGAAGGAAGTCGTCAGAAAACTGATGGCAGCACCTTGCGTTGGCAGATGATTAGGCCATTGTCGAGTCCACTTGTAGATATTGCCCCATTTATGGTAGATTGGAAAGATTCTGATTCACATCCAACAGATAGTCTTCCAGAGGAATGTCAACTTGTGTCAATAGAATTTGCTGATCCCAAGGTAGAACAGATGCAGGGCTTGTTCAATGAATTGGGTTTGGATGATTTAGTTCACTCTGAAGATGAACCTCGGATTAGTATACGGTTACAAACGAATAACGGAACCGTAATGTTCTAACACCTAGCTCCTAGCTCCTAGCTCCTTACCCCTAATTCCTAGCCCTTAGCCCCTAGCTCGCAGCTTCTTGCTCCTAAAAAATAATAAACTTCCCATTCTCATACACCTTCTCCCCATCAGCATAAATACTCCCACCATCAGACATATCCGTAATCATATCCCAGTGAATGGCTGATTGGTTTTTACCTCCGTTCTGCTTATACGATTGGCCAACGGCCATATGAATAGTGCCTCCAATCTTTTCATCAAATAAAATGTTCTTTGTTGCTTGCTGTATGTTATAATTTGTTCCAATAGCCACTTCTCCAAAATAATTAGCTCCTTCTATTTGAAAGACCTGGTCCAAAATATCTTTGCCAGTTATGGCATCCCACTTAACAACCTCACCATTCTCCACCCATAAGGTGATTCCAGATACTTCCTTACCCATATAGATGCTTGGGTAATTAAAGTGGACCATACCATTTACACTATTTTCAATTGGTGCTGTATAGACTTCTCCAGATGGCATATTGGTCTGGCCATCAGAATTGATCCATATTCTGTCTTTGACTCTGAAGCTAATATCGGTGTCTTTACAGACATAGCGAATGACATCTTGCTTGTTTAGGAAATCGACTATTTGCTGTTGGTTCTTTCTTATGGCTAGCCAACTATCTTCTGGCTTATCATCATATAAGTGACAGGCATTAAAGACGAATTCGCTGTACTCTTCCAAAGACATGCCTGCCTCTTGAGCACTTGCCTGTGTGGGATATTGGCAAAGTGAACGTTTCAATTCTCTGGTTGCTGTGCGCTCAAAATAACTTGCCATTATTGGCCGCATCGCTTTTGACCGCTTACTTCTAGAGTCTGCATTGACATTTTGATCTTCTCTCAAATTGTACGGAGCGCGGATAGCCAAATAAGCATTAAACTCTTCCATTGCCTTTTTAAACAAAATAGGTTCGTACTCCAATTGGTCGTCTGATGCGTTGTTTAGAAAAATGCTGTTCTTACCACTAAATGAAAGATCCGTTTCGACATGCGCACCACGTTTAATGGCAGCTCGATAGACTTCTCTGACCAATGGTTCTGCTAGTATAGATGTACGGATCAAAAGCTTGTCACCAGCTTTAATTTCTAAGCAGTAATCGACCAACAGTTCTGCGTATTTTTTAAGAATTTCCATTTTTATAAATGTGGTTTACCAATGTTTTGATTGATATGGATATCTGACACCGTATTGATTTTCAATCATTGTCGTTAGTGTTTCTCTTAGTTGGTCCAAGTTTTCTTTTTTCAATGCAGAGATAAAAATGGTTTTATGCTGATGATGAATGTTTTGTAGATTTTCTTTCAATTCTGCAAGTATCTGCTCTTTATCTTCTGTTTCTATCAAATCGTCAAAGTATCTTTCTTTGTATAAATCAATTTTATTGAAAATCAGCAATGTTGGTTTATCCAAGACCTTAAGATCTGTCAGCGTTTGAGTTACCGTTGCTAAATGATCTTCGTATTTGGGATGTGCGATGTCCACCACATGAAGTAAAATGTCACTCTCTCTTACTTCATCTAATGTGGACTTAAAACTTTCAACCAAGTGGTGCGGTAATTTTCGAATAAACCCAACAGTATCTGATAAAAGAAAAGGCATACGACCAAATACCACTTTACGAACAGTCGTATCCAGTGTCGCAAACAATTTATTTTCTGCAAAAACATCAGATTTACTCAATGTATTCATTAATGTAGATTTGCCTACATTGGTATATCCCACTAGTGAAACACGAATCATTTGGCCACGATTCTTCCGCTGTGTTTCATTTTGTTTGTCAATTTTCTCTAGCTTTTTCTTGAGCAAAGAAATTTTATCTCTGATGATCCGCCTATCCGTTTCAATCTCCATCTCACCTGGCCCACGCATTCCAATACCACCACGTTGTCTTTCCAAGTGAGTCCATAATCCTCTCAGTCTTGGAAGCAAGTATTGCATTTGTGCTAATTCCACTTGTGTTTTTGCTTGAGCTGATTGCGCACGACTTGCGAAGATGTCAAGGATTAATGTGCTCCGATCAATGATCTTTCTTTTCAAGTGCTCTTCTAAAATACTCGTTTGTTTACCTGTAAGATCGTCATCAAAAATAATGAGATCGATGTCATGGTTTTCAACATACTCGATGACTTCTTCTAATTTACCTTTACCGATGAATGTCCGTTTATCTGGATGTTGCAACTTTTGTGTATACCGCTTGACGGTGACAGCTCCTGCCGTCATGGCGAGAAATTCCAGTTCATCCATATACTCTTTGACCTGCTCCTCCGTATTGCTTTTCTGAATAAGCCCAATCAAGATTGCATTCTCTTGCTTTTTCTTAAGACCAGACTTTTTCTGTTTGCTTACTTGCCAATTATCACTCATTTATTATTTTTTTATCAACCATTGCTGAGGATTCAACTTTGATTGTCCTTTCCAAATTTGGAGTTGAAGTTCGGATATATCATTGGTAATGGCAAGTGATCCTATCTTTTGTCCTCGGTCTATTTGTTGGCCTGCTTGCACATTGACTGCTGCCAATCGTCCATATACTAAAAAATAAGAGCCAACATTGATGATCACAACATTTCCAAATCCAGGTATCTGATTGATGGAAGTGACCGTACCCGAGAAAATTGACTTTACTTCACTACCAGGATTTGTTCGTATATCTATGCCGTCATTGTCGATTTTGACATTTCGATTTGTGGGATGTGTTCGAGTACCAAAACCAGTACTTATGATGCCACTTCTTACAGGCCAAGGTAGTCGTCCCTTATTGTCCTCAAATGATCCGGACAATGCGATGTCTTCCGTTGTTGAATTCCCTGACCGATTCAGTTCTCTTCGAATAGCATCACTAATTAATTGTTCTAGTTTTTCTTTTTCTTTTTGTTGTTCCCTTAATTGAGTTAGTAATTTTTTCTCATCTTTTTCTAGACTTTTAAGCGTTGAATTTTGCTTATTCAATTCACTACTCAATTGTTTTTTTTGTCTGTCTCCTTCTGATAATAATTCTTCTTGTTTTAATCGAGATTCTTTGATATTGACTAATAAGTAGTTTATACTGTCGGCATGAATTTTTAGATTCTGGCCCTTTTGGTCAGTGTATCGAGTTAATTGGTTATAGTATTGAAGTTTACGAAATGATTCCTTTAAGGACTCTGCAGATATTATATCGACTAAAATATTGGAACTTAATTTTTGCTTGACATTGGCACGTAACAAGTGACCCCAGTTTTCTTTAACTGAAGCATAGTCTTTTTCTACATTTTCTACTTGACGTTCATAAGCTGAAATAGTTGCTTCCGTTTCCACTAATTGCTTTGAAATGTTACTAATTAATTGTTCTCTATTTTTTACTTGTTCTTTAATGACTTTATATTCATCAATGACTTTTGTTTTCTTAGACTTCGTGTTTTTTAAATACTTATTTGTTAGTTCTATTTTTTTATTGAGTCGAGATTGTTCTTTTTGTAGATCAGAAGCAGTCTGGCCATGTAATACAGATGCGCATAATACGCAATAATAGAGTATGAATGAAAGTCTAGTTATCAAAAGTCTCGTAATGTGGTGGTATGTTAAATGGCATTGATTTGGGCACATTAAATTCAACATCTGAAATTGTAATTTCTGCTGAACCAATTTCATTATCATCAATAGGAGCAAAATACTTACGCTTGTGCGAATAATATCTACCATCTTTTGGCATATAGTCTTCAAAAAATATTTTCACTTCTCTACCATATGTGTCTATGATTGAATGTTCTCTCATAATCAAAGAACCGGCATCTATTAAATACCGTACAGTATAGTTACCTGATGCCCCAAAGAGTTCGTAGTCGTCACCGATCCTTTTGACTCGAACTGAGCCAGGATCAGGTTCTAAAGCATTACCAACCAGGAATGTTTGGATCTTTTCAAATTCTAAATCAATACCATACAGGTCTGAAAATTTTTCTACCGTCTTTTTCTCATAATAATTTTCGAATGGATAGACCACATAAATGGAGTCCGGCCTAATTTGCATTCGAGCTCCAGTAATTCCAAATTTTTTAAAATTCATCCAGATTATACTGTCTCGTTTGATTCTAACATTCGCTGTCACTCTTCCAGATTCATAACTACTTTCAAAATTAATCTTTGCTTTGCACGAAAACCAATCGAAAGCGACATTGTGTTTGGTAACTGCTTTCACTAAATCATCTTCACTTCTTTCTCTGAAGGAAGAATCTAGTGCCGCTTGCTTGGATTTACATGAAAGAAACAAAAAGCAACTAAGAACAATAACAATGGATAACCTCAATATAGTTATGTTTTAATTTAGACGACTCTGAATTTGATTTAGCAGTTTTTCAAGTATAGGGTCTTTCTTATCACCAACCACTTCTACAGCATTATCAGCAAACATATTTGCCTTTTTAACATCGCCATAGTTTAAGGCAGTTTGTGCAGCGACGATATTGAGTTGATATTTTAATGATTCATTTCTAGAGGACATCAAAAGACCTTCTTCAAAACTGTCCATAGCTTCTGCGTAGAATTCTTTTCGTTCTGATTTATATTCAGCATCGCTTATGCCTTTTAAGAATCTGTCTTCTTTTGACATTTTTGGTTCGATACGAGCACCATAAGCTTTACCATAATAATAAAAGCACAATGGTTGATTAGGATAATATGTCAGCGCATCATCTGCTACAGTAGCAAGTTGTTCGTATTCACCCATTCTATCCAAGCCATTCATCAACTGCTCCCAAACAGGAAATACCTTTTTGGTTAATTTAATGGCCTTCTTGTAATTTTCTACTGCGGGTTCAACATTGTCTAAAGCCATATGGGCATCTCCCAGTATTGCAAAGGTTTTTGCATCGGTTGGGTGTGTTTCTTGTAGTGTATTTAAGTTTGACATCAAAGCCTGCTGAGCGGCTTCATCTAGTGATTGGATTTTAGTCACAAACGGAAGCAGCTCTTGAATTTTTTTATCAATTGTAATGTCTTCTTTAGCAACCAGACTATTGATGGATTGTAAGAAATATGTGTCAGCGTCATCACTTGAAGATTTTGATGACAAAGCCATATTTGCTGCTGGGTCGTTTGGATCTATGCTTAATATTTGTTGATATGTTATTTTCGCGTCTTTCTTCTTGCCAATTTCATTATAATAACTGGCAAGATTATTCAGATAGCGGGTATTGGTTGGATCGCTGTTCACAAGTTTGATCAGTTCTTTGACAGCATCATTAGATTTGCCAGTTAACCTTAGAAGTTCAAATTTTTGCCTACTGATGTCCTCTGTTATGCCAACAACATTTTCAAGTTTGTTTAATGTGGCAAATGCATCTTTATATTCAGTGGCTTTTACAGTAAGTTCGACATGTTTTTGCAAAGTCGCTGCATCTCTTGGGTTAAGGCTTACTAGTCTGCTTGAAACTTCGGCGGCATCTTTGAATCGTTCTTTTGATTCAAGGAACGTCATGTAAGCACGGCTATACCAATGATTGGTTGGAGATAAATTGACAGCTTTCTTGATGTATTTTTCCAAACTATCATCATCACCCAACTGAGCATACACTCTGCTCAATTCGTAAGAGATAGCATCATTGTTAGGTTGTTTCTTAAGCGCTTGCTTATACAACTCCTCTGCTTTCTCATATTTTTCAAGAAGAAACTGCGTTTTCGCCTGTAAGAATAGATCTTGATGTTGGATTTCTTCTTCCGTATAAATGCCTGGTTGTGCTGGCAAAAATGCAGGTGCGAGAAGAACTGTAATTATGATGACCCTGAATAACATATCTGTTTAACGTATTTAATGGATTTTGAGATATGTTTTTAACCACTTATTCCATTACGGTTAACTTTAACATATTCGTTCTAAATTTTCTTTTAATCGGCATGCTTCCCGTATTGATGGCTACATCGCCTTTCTTAAGAAGATTCTTCTCTCTTAGAATGTTTGTAAGGTCTGAAATAGTTTCGTCTGTTGTCGTAAACTTATTATAAAGAAATGATTTGACACCCCAAATAAGATTCATCAGACACGACATCTCGTGATTACTTGTAAACACATAGATGCCACATGGTGGACGATAACTGGAGATTTTAAATGCTGTATAGCCAGATTCAGTGATTGATAAAATGGCTTTTGCTTTAACTTCTTCTGCCGTTTTTGCAGCTGTAATGCAAATCACATCGGAATGGTATGTCTTTGAGGTTTTATCTGCTTTCGGCCTCTTACCTTGAATCATGTAGTTCTTTTCTGCTTCCTCAATGATATTATTCATCGCCTCTACTACCCTTTCTGGATGATTCCCTACAGATGTCTCACCACTTAACATTACAGCATCTGCGCCATCATGTACTGCATTAGCTACATCTGTAACTTCTGCACGTGTTGGGTTATAATTCGTGATCATACTGTCCATCATCTGAGTCGCAACAATGACAGGTTTTGCCTTTTGAATGCATCGTTTGATGATGTTTTTTTGAATGAAAGGAATCTTTTCAATAGGCACTTCAACGCCTAAATCACCTCTGGCTACCATAATAGCATCTGTTGCTTTTATGATTTCTTTTATGTTTTTGACAGCTTCTGGCTTCTCAATCTTAGCAATGACTTTGGCGATATGGCCACTGTCTTTGATCATGGCTTTCAGATCAGTTATTTCTTCAGCAGTCCGAACGAACGATAAAGCAATCCAATGCACAGGTTGAGTCAAGATATACTTTAGGTCTTCATAATCTTTCTCCGTCATCGCTGGTAGAGAAATATTCGTTTCGGGTAGGTTTACACCTTTATTGGATTTTAAGATTCCACCATACAATGTTTTTAGAGTCACATTCTTCTTGAGATCTGTGTCTACTACCTCAAAAATCATGGTACCATCATCGACCAATATCTTTTCTCCAACTTTTACATCTTTTGCGAAACGCTCATAGCTCATATAAGCGCGTTCTTTTGTTCCTATACATTTTTCATTGGTAAAGACTATTTCATCTCCCTTATTGAGCTCTACGCCGTCATCAGTCATTTTACCAATGCGGAGTTTGGGACCTTGCAAATCAGCCAGTATCCCGATATGTAAGTTGTATTTTTTATTGATGCCAACAATTCTACTAATTGTTTCTCCATGGGTCTCATGATCTCCATGTGAGAAATTCAATCTGAAAATATCAGTTCCATTCTGGATTAATTTCAGCAACATATCTTCGTCACGGGAAGCTGGTCCCAGAGTAGCAACAATCTTAGTACTTTGCTTATCTCTTATTTTCATTTGAGTAAGTGTAAATTATACAATAATTAAGCTGGTAAATGTACATAGAAGCACGATCAATTGTTGCACTATCCAAGCAAATCTTTGAAGTTAACCCCAAAATTAAGCAAATGGCAATTTAACGGGTGGTCTAATCAACCATTAAAAACAAGTATTTTACACAAATATTTTCGTGTTTAAATATCTGAATATCAGTTGTTTATATTAGTTTTATGGGTGAGGTATTGATATAGTGGAACTAAATTATTCAATAATTTCTTTGTTGTAGATATTACTTAAATATATTTTCGCGCTAACAAAAGCATTGAATTATGTCAGAAATTGCAGAAAAAGTTAAAAAAATTATTGTCGATAAATTAGGTGTTGACGAATCAGAAGTAACTCCAGAAGCGAGTTTTACTGACGATTTAGGCGCAGATTCTTTAGACACCGTTGAGTTAATCATGGAGTTTGAAAAAGAATTTGATATCTCAATTCCAGACGAACAAGCTGAAACGATTCAAACTGTTGGTCAGGCAATTGGGTTTTTAGAAGCCAAATAAGTTTTTTTACTTAAAAGAAATAGTATCCACAGGAGCAGTATGCTACTGTGGATATTTTATTTTTGGTAGTTTTGATTTATGAATCGAGTTGTTGTCACTGGCTTGGGAGCGATCACTCCGATAGGTAACACAATGCCTGAATACAAAAAGGCCCTATTAGAAGGAGTGAGTGGTGCTGCTATCATCACACATTTTGATCCTGAGACCTATTCCACTAAGTTTGCATGTGAGGTCAAAAACTTCAATGTAGAAGACCATATGCACAGACGTGAAGCGCGTCGACAGGACCCATTTACTCATTATGCTATGGTCGCTTGCGAAGAAGCCATTCAAGATTGTGGGTTGGATTTAGAGACAGCTGATAAGGACGATATAGGGGTCATCTGGGCAAGTGGAATTGGTGGTTTAGGAACAATGGAACAAGAGATAGGTTACAATGCGATAAATCCAGTGCCTGTCAGATACAATCCATTTTTCATACCTAAATTAATCGTCGATATAGCTGCAGGTCACATTTCGATTAAATATGGTTTCAGAGGTCCAAATTTTGCAACTGTATCAGCTTGTGCATCGTCCAACAATGCTATCTCTTCAGCTTTCGATACCATTAGGCTGAATAAAGCATCAGTTATTGTCTGCGGAGGTTCTGAAGCCTCATGCACAAAAACAGGAATTGGAGGCTTTGGTGCTATAAAAGCATTGTCCAAACGAAACGACGATCCAAAAACAGCTTCCAGACCATTTGATAAAGACAGAGACGGCTTTGTATTGGGAGAAGGCGCTGGGGCTTTAATACTAGAAAATCTTGACCACGCAAGAGCAAGAGGAGCAAAGATTTATGCAGAAATTGTAGGTACAGCAAATACTGCTGACGCACACCACATCACAGCACCTCATCCAGAAGGACTAGGTGCTTCTAATGTGATGAAAAAAGCACTGAAAGAGGCACAATTGAATCTGGAAGATATTGATTACATCAATGTTCATGGTACGTCTACCCCACTAGGAGATATTGCTGAATCTAAAGCAATCAAACAGGTGTTTGGTGATCATGCCTATAATTTGAATATCAGTTCGACAAAGTCAATGACAGGCCACTTATTAGGGGCTGCAGGTGCTATTGAGGCTTTAGCTGCTATCGTTGCTATTCAAGAAAATGCGGTACCTCCAACAATAAATCACTTCACAGATGACCCTGAATTAGATCAAAAGCTTAACTTTACATTCAACCAAGCACAAAGTCGGTCCGTTAATGCGGTTTTAAGTAACACATTTGGATTTGGCGGACATAATTCATCAATCATTTTTAAGTCATTCAGTGATTAAGACTAAGTGCTAAGATTTTACAACTACTATATCTCTCCGGACAAGCCGCTTGCCCGTAAGCTAAAGTCGATTTTAGGCTTTACACCTAAGCGATTGAATTTATTTAAGTTGGCTTTCTATCACAAATCCATGAAGAATGTCTCTGATGGCATTGATCATTATAACAATGAACGTTTAGAGTATCTGGGAGACGCCCTTTTGAGTACGATTGTTGCAGACTATCTCTTTAAGAAATACCCAAATAGTGACGAAGGTTTTCTCACCAAAATGAGATCCAAAATTGTCAAAAGAAAGTCTTTAAATACCCTCGCTGAAAAGATGGGTTTAGATTTAATCCTATCCAGTTATTCACAAGGAAAATTAAGTAATGCGATGATGGGCAATGCCCTTGAAGCACTTGTTGGCGCCATTTATCTGGAGTATGGGTACAAATTCACCAAAAAATACGTCATTAAGAAAATACTCAGAGAATACATAGACATCCACGAACTGGAAACTTTTGATGATAATTTTAAAAGTCGCCTTTTAGAGTATTGCCAGAAGCATGGACATAATGTAGATTTTCGATTGATCACTAAATACAAGCACGATAAAAGGGACAGATTTAAAGTTGCGATCGTGTTGAATGGTAATGAAGTAGCTTATGGTGATGACTTTAATAAGAAGTCTGCTGAGCAAGAAGCCTCAAAGTTAGCTTTAAATGAATTGACCCCTTTAAGTGCTTAATGGATTCACTTACTCAGATTGTATTAGGAGCAGCAGTTTCAGAAGTTAGTGTTGGTAAAAAAATCGGCAACAGATCGATTTTATGGGGTGGAATCGCTGGCACAATACCTGATCTTGATGTCATTTCTAATCTTTGGATGGATCCACTTGATGCATTAGCTTTTCATAGAGGTATTTCACATTCTTTTTTGTTTGCTTTTCTAGCTCCTCCCTTATTGGGATTTCTTGTCCATTCCATTTACAAATCGAAGCATCACAAACAGATAGCTTTAGCTTGTTGGAGTCTTTTGTTTGGTGGATTGGCACTTGCAATCTTATTTTCTGGAGCACATATCGGTGTTAAATTGATGTCAGTGTTCTTGGTTAGTGTAATTGTAAGATCTTTCTATCGAAGATACTTTCACAATGAGCGGGACTTGCCAGAAGCATCCATTAAAGACTGGATTATACTGTTTTTTGTTGCCATTGTTACACATCCGATGTTGGACACATTTACGACTTATGGCACACAATTGTTACAGCCATTTACTAATTCTAGATTTAGTTTTTGCAATATTTCCGTTGCAGATCCTCTATACACAATTCCTATAATAGTTTCTTTAGTCATGATGTCAAGGTACGCTAAAGAAAAAAGGATTCGACGTAAAATTGTATGGATTGGTTTGGCCTTCAGCTCGTTATACATGGTATTTACTTTGTGGAATAAAAGTCAAATCAATACTGTTTTTGAAAAAAGTCTCCAAGAGAGTGAAATCGATTACAAACGATACATGACGTCCCCGACTATATTAAATAATGCGTTGTGGTTTTGTATTGCAGAACGAGAAGATGATTTTGTCTATGGATTATACTCTGTCTTTGATTCGAAAAATCGGGTGACATTAGAAACGATTCCAAAAAATTATGACTTGTTAGCAGCCAAGGAATCTGATCATACTGTCAACACATTAGATTGGTTTAGCGATGGTTATTATACTATTATTGAAAGGGAAGATGGCATCATGCAATTGAATGATATGCGGTTTGGGATATTTGATGATGGCGAAGGCAATGAAGACTATATTTTTAGATTTGATTTGCAGAAGGATGTCAATGGCAATTATCTTCTGGTGAGAGAACAAGCTGGTCCTCCTAACGATAAGCGGAAGGATATTTTCAAGCAGTTGTGGGTGAGGATTAAAGGGGTTTAGATGGATCTAGGGGCTAGGAACTAGGAGCTAGGAACTAGAAGCTAGAAGCTAGCGGCTAGGAGCTAATTAAATAACCATCCCCGCAGCAACTGTATTATTCGATCCTTCATCAATTAAGATAATACTACCCGTAATTCTATTGTTTCTGTAAGGATCGGTAAACAACTGTTTCGTAGATCTTAAGACAACTCTGGCCATGTCATTCATATTGATCTCTGTATCTTCCATATTTCTATGCAAGGAGTTGATATCTAATTTATATCTGATCTCTTTGACGATACATCTGGCATCTTGAGTTGTATGCTTAATGGCATATTTACCATTCGGCTGTAATGGTTTATTGTTGTCAAACCAACACAACATGACTTCGATATCTTGAGAAATGTCAGGCTTGTTGTTTTTACGCACAATCATATCTCCACGACTCAGATCCATGTTGTCCTCTATTAAGATTGTCACTGATTCTGGCGGATGAGCTTCATTCTGCTCACCTTCAGGACCCATGATTTTAGAAATCTTAGTTTCAAAGCCAGAAGGTAACAACATGACATCATCACCTTTTTTCAATACTCCTCCGGCTACACGTCCTGCATAACCTCTATAGTCATGATATTCATCTGTGTTTGGTCTGATGACAAACTGCACAGGGAATCGAACATCTATAAAATTATGATCACTAGCAATGTGTACGTTTTCTAGGAAGTACATTAAAGTCGGACCATCGTACCAAGGCGTTTTCTCAGACCTATTCACCACATTATCTCCTAATAAAGCTGATATAGGAACAAAGTGTATATCATTCACATCTAACTTAGCGGCAAACTTTTCAAAATCATCTTGAATTTTATCATACGCTTCTTGAGAGAAATCTACCAAATCCATTTTATTGATACACACCACGACGTGAGGTATTTGCAGTAGACTTGCTATGATCGCATGACGTCTGGTTTGCTCAACAACACCGTGTCTGGCATCAATCAGGATTAAAGCAACGTTGGCAGTAGATGCTCCCGTCACCATATTTCTTGTATATTGAATGTGTCCAGGAGTATCCGCTATGATAAACTTTCTCTTTGGTGTAGAGAAATATCTGTATGCCACATCAATGGTAATTCCCTGTTCCCGTTCGGCTTTCAAACCATCAGTCAATAAGGCAAGGTTTACCCCTTCTTCTCCCCTTCTTTCTGTTGTCTCTTTCAATTGATCATATTGATCTTGATAGATAGACTTGCTATCGTACAACAGTCGACCTATCAATGTGGATTTACCATCATCTACTGAACCCGCTGTTGTAAATCTTAGTAATTCTGAATCTTCGTATTTATGCTGTTTGCTCATAGTTTGTCAAATTTTGATAGCCTAAAAGTATCCTTCTTTTTTTCTGTCCTCCATACTTGTTTCACTACGCTTATCATCTGTTCTGCCACCTCTTTCTGTCATACGTGTCGTTGCGATTTCTTCTATTATGCCATCAACTGTGGATGCGTCTGATTTCCATACACCTGTACAAGTCATATCACCTATGGTACGACATCTGACCTTTTCCATAAATGGCACTTCGTCAGGCTTTTTTTCTAAATATTCATTATCTGCTAATAAGACGCCATCTCTTTCAATGACCATTCGCTCATGTGCGAGATAAAGATTAGGTAATGGCACTTCTTCCATGGCTAGATATTGCCATACATCGAGTTCAGTCCAATTAGAAATTGGAAAGACTCTGAAATGCTCTCCAAATTTTTTCTTTCCATTAAAGATATTCCACAATTCTGGTCGTTGATTTTTTGGATCCCATTGACCAAATTCATCTCGGTGTGAGAAAAAACGTTCTTTTGCTCTAGCTTTTTCTTCGTCTCGTCTTCCACCACCCATTGCAGCATCGAACTTACCTTTTTCCAATTCATCAAGTAATGTGTATATCTGAAGACCATTTCTGCTGGAATTAAACCCTTTTTCTTCTACAACATGTCCTTCGTCAATGGCATTTTGTACAAATCCAACATTGAGTTTTAAACCGTAGTTTTTGACTAGGTTATCTCGAAATTCAAGAGTCTCTGGAAAATTGTGACCTGTATCGACATGCAATAATGGAAAAGGTACTCTTGCAGGAGCAAAAGCCTTGACAGCAAGGTATGTCATTAGTATACTATCCTTCCCTCCAGAGAATAAAATGACCGGCTTTTCAAATTGTGCTGCTACCTCTCGCAACACATATATAGACTCGGATTCGAGTTCTTTGAGGTGATTAATGTTATAATCCATCAGCTTTGTTCAAATGAAGTGCAAAAGTCTTAAAAAAAAAGCAAATAACAATATGATAATCAAAAAGTTATTAGATAAGACTTTTGATGTAAGTAACAGCCTTTTTTACGGATTCTTCTTTGGTTTCTGACTCCGTATCCAAAATTAACTGTACATCTGTGGGTTCGTCAAAAGGGCTGTCAATGCCCGTAAAACCCTTTATGATACCAGCTCTTGCCTTTTCATATAAGCCTTTCACGTCTCTCGCTTCACAAGTTTCTACCGATGCTTTGACATATATTAGGTGAAAATCAGCATCTCCTATAATTGATTTTGCATATGCTCTGATATCATTTGTTGGACTTACGAAGCTATTTAAGGCGATAACTCCAGCGCTTACCATTAACTTACTTACTTCAGAAATTCTTCGAATGTTTTCTTTCCGATCTTCAAGACTAAAACTCAAATTATTGCAAATGCCCGTCCTAATGTTATCACCATCCAGCACTTGCACCAAATGACCAAGATTAAAAAGCTCTCGCTCTACAGCTTCTGCAATGGTGCTTTTTCCTGAACCAGATAATCCTGTAAACCAAAAAACTTTAGCTTTTTGATTCAAGAAAAGTTCCTTCTCATTTCTACTGACAAGTCTATCAAAAATAGGGTGAATATGATCTGCCATAAGTCTATTTGAATGGATTTAATTTTCGAATTTTACCTCTTGGCACCAATAACCACGCTCGTTCATGTGCATAATAAATCAACAGTTTTACTGGAAATTCTATCCCAGCAATAGTAAACGCAGTTTTGATTTCACCTGTTGTAAAATAAGTAATTACAAATATAGTTGAAGTTGCAATGATCCTCCACGTAAGTCCTTTAAGAATACTTCTTAAATGAGACTCTGTTGCAGGTTTATTAGAATTTGTCATTTGTTTTTTATTAAAGCCTCCAGTAAATGATAGTATCGTCAGCGGGGATACTATGTATACCTTTAAGATCCAGTAATATAGGTTTATTAGTCATTTTGTTAGCTAAATCTTCAATTGAATACTGTTGATATTCTTTGTGATTTACAGCTAAAACAACAGCATCACATTCGACATTATCCAGATTCTCGATAAGTTCTATATTATGCCGATCCTTAACCTCAGACTTAGATGCATATGGATCGTGCACGATGCAATTGATAGAATAAGCCTCTAGTTCTGATATCAGATCAAATATTTTAGAATTGCGAATATCGCTAACGTTTTCCTTAAAAGTGACCCCCATCACAAGAACTCTTGCATCTTTAAGTTTCTTGTCATGCTTTATAAACAGCTTCACTAGTTTTTTAGCCACAAAACTTGGCATCGAATCGTTGATTCTTCGCCCACTCAAAATAACTTGAGGGTCATAGCCTAATTCTCTAGACTTAAATAGTAAATAGTATGGATCCACACCAATACAATGTCCTCCGACTAAGCCTGGATAAAATTTTAAAAAATTCCACTTTGTGCCGGCAGCTTCTAAGACCTGTTTTGTGTCAATATCCATTCTGTCAAAGATCATGGACAATTCATTCATTAACGAGATGTTTAAATCTCTTTGTGTGTTTTCGATAATTTTAGCTGCCTCAGCTACTTTAATTGACTCTGCTTTATAAATACCTGCTTCTATAATGGTATCATAAACATTTGCTATCACGTCAAGAGATTCGTCATCATAACCAGATACAATTTTGAGGATCTTTGTCAATGTTCTGACTTTATCTCCAGGGTTTATACGTTCTGGTGAGTAGCCAATTTTGAAATCTACTCCACACTTCAAACCAGATACTTTTTCTAAAATAGGCAAGCAATCTTCCTCTGTACAACCAGGATAAACAGTGCTTTCATAGATCACATAATCACCTTTTTTAAGTATCGATCCGATTGATTTTGATGCATTTCTCAGTGGTTCAAGGTTGGGTACTTTTCTCTCATCTACTGGTGTTGGAACAGCTATAATATGAAAAGAAGCCTCTGAAAGGTCTTCCACCTTATCGGTAAATGTAACATCTGAATCTTCAAAAGCAGATCCGTCTAATTCATCAGATGGATCTATGTGTTGCTGCATTTTCTGGATACGAGCAGCATCGATATCAAACCCAATCACAGAAAAATGTTTGCCAAATTCTAGTGCCAATGGCAAACCAACGTAACCAAGCCCGACAACAGATAATTTAGTTTGTTTTTGCGTTAAGCGATTTTTCATTCGACTAATTCAACCTTACCATTCTTATGCAAATACACATCATCAGAGTCTGGACAGCTCGCTTTTCCAAGGTTATCAAACAGAAGTCGAATACCTTTTCTACTCATCCAGCCTATTGGTTTTGCAGGATTGCCGACAACAAGTTCGAAAGGCAACACATCCTTAGTGACGATTGCACCTGCTCCAATAAAGGAATACATACCAATTTTTGTACCACAAACGATACAAGCATTGGCCCCTATGGATGCGCCTTGCTGTATGATCGTTTCTTTAAATTCATCTTTGCGTTCAACAATACTCCTGGGATTAATGACATTAGTAAACGTCATGCTTGGTCCAAGAAAGACATCATCCTCAATAGTGACACCTTCATATACATTGATGTTGTTTTGAATTTTGACATTGTTTCCAATGGTTACTTTATTTCCAACAAAGACATTCTGACCTAGGATACAATTGTTACCGATTACTGCAGTTCCCATTACGTGTGATCCATGCCATATCTTTGATCCTTCACCAACTGTAGCGCCTTCGTCAAGATGTGCTGATGGATGCAAATAAACCATGGCCATTTTAAAATTCTAATGAGAAATCTTATAGTGTAAGATCTGATGTCTTATATAATGTGGCGAGAGCTACTTGGGTAACGACTCTTATTGTACGCTTATCTATGATAGATATATCG
Source organism: uncultured Saprospiraceae bacterium (assembly GCA_937997635.1). Classification (GTDB taxonomy): domain Bacteria; phylum Bacteroidota; class Bacteroidia; order Chitinophagales; family Saprospiraceae; genus CALFUK01. The sequence goes on from CALLFA010000120.1 coordinate 30,920, forward strand.
TCTTTATGTGTGTGGTGATAGTGAGCAAATTTATTAGATGTCGTATCGTAATTTATAATATCTAGCATTGGAATGCCTGCCTTCTCATTAACATGAAGATGGTCATCAACTAGCCCATCTATTTTCTTATCTATGAATAAATCTCCATAACCCATGCGCTGAGCAAGCGTCCATATTTTATCTTGGTATTTTTTGGCATATCGTTGAGAAACTCCCTCTTTAGGGAAAGATGCACCTTTAGAACCAACCATATCAAATAAAATTCCAAACGATGCTTTATAGTTTCTCTCGTGTAGGTTTCTAGACCAATATTGCGAACCCAAACACCACGTATCGTTTATTGAGGGAGATCCATTATCCTCAGCATCGAAAAAGATAAAATCAATACCAAGATCAATTGGATTTTGTTGAACGACTCTAGCTATTTCTAAAAGTACAGACACCCCGCTTGCCCCGTCATCTGCACCTAAGATTGGATCATCTCTTTTGGTTTCATCTGAATCTTTTTCGGCAACAATTCTAGAGTCATAATGTGCTGCTAAAAGAATCCGTTTATTGTGATTTGGTTTGTAGCTAGCGATAATATTATATGCATCTGCATCTTTGATGTCATAGAAACTTGCTTTAAATGGCTGTTCTATGACTGTTGTCCCGTATCCCGTCATTTTTGATTTGATCCACTCTCTGATTTGTGCATGGCCAGGTGTCGTTGGGTATCTGTGTCCAAAACCTACTTGTTCTTCAATAAATCTATACAAGCTGTCTGCACTTGAAGACGGTATTTTAACTGGCTCTTTCTTTACGACAACCTCAGGTGCAGGTGTATCTTGTTTACACGAGACAACTAGAAAACATAAGCAGGCAAATACGATATATCTCATAATGGCTCTAATTGAGTGACCAGTGTGTTCCTTCTTTTCCATCTTTTAATTGAATATCCAGTTCTTGTAATTTATCTCTTATTTTATCTGAGGTGGACCAATTTTTTTCTGTCCGTGCATCTTTGCGAATGTCAATGATCAATTCCATCAAGCCTGAGAATTTTGAAGATATGGCATTACCTTCTGACTCAAATTCATCTTTCAAACCAAATATATCAAACAGATAAATACTAAATGTTTGTTTTAACTTATCAATGACCTGTTGACTGATGTCTGAGAACCCTTCTTTTCCATCTTTATGACTATTTATAATCGGGACCAATTCAAATAGACGCGATAGAGATTTAGGGGTATTAAAATCATCATTCATATCTGCCTGAGCCTGATTGATTAATGTTCCAATTTTTTCTTCTACGTCCTCATTACCATTGCCGCCATTTTCGATTGCTTGTAAATAGCGGTTTGCTTCCATTATTCGTTTGTAACCTTTTTCTGCCGCAAGTAGTCCAGCATCTGTTAAATCAAGTGTGCTTCCATAGTGACTTTGTAACATAAAGAACTTCACGATCATCGGACTGTAAGCCTTGCTGATGTGTTCGCTGTCTCCGGTAAACAATTGCTCTGGTGTTATGCTATTGTTATCGCTCTTGGCCATCTTTCGACCATTCATCAACAACATGTTTGTATGGATCCAATAGTTGGCTGGTGTACAATTACATGCTCCCATATTTTGAGCAATCTCATTTTCATGATGGGGAAATTTCAAGTCATTGCCTCCTCCGTGAATGTCAAAATGTTCGCCTAGATACTTGGTACTCATTGCAGAGCATTCCAAATGCCATCCAGGAAAACCAATAGACCATGGTGATTCCCATTTCATCAAGTGAGTCTCATCAGCACGCATCCAAATTGCAAAATCTGATGGATGTTGTTTTTCATCCTGTTTTTTTAAGTCGTCTCTGCTTTCAGACATCAATTCATCTATGACTCTTCCTGATAGTTTCCCGTACTCTTCGTTTTCTGAAGCAAATTTTACAGTATTAAAATAAACTGAGCCATTACTTTCGTACGCTAAGCCATTGTCCAGAATTGCTTCAACCATTTTAATCTGCTCCATGATATGGCCAGTCGCCCGTGGTTCAATACTAGGCTTCTTTGTGTTGAATACATCCATCATATCATGAAACCCGTTCGTATACTTTTGAACGACTTCCATTGGTTCAAGCTTTTCTAGTTTTGCACGTTTTGCGATTTTGTCTTCTCCTTGATCGGCATCATCAGTCAGGTGTCCGACGTCTGTAATGTTCCTGACATACCTCACTTTGTATCCCAGATGAAGCAAATACCGATAGATGACATCAAAACTGACAAATGTGCGACAATTTCCAAGATGAACATCACTGTATACGGTGGGTCCGCACACATACATGCCTATAAAACCCTCCTCAATTGGCTCAAACTTCTCCTTTTCCCGTGTTAGGCTGTTCTGAATGTACAAATCCTGAGTATTCATGACGCAAAAGTAAATTATTTCTCATTGACAGAGAATAATCTAGAAACTTCATTTGATGATTACAAAGTATGGGAAACTGCATAAATCTTTAGAACTAAGAAGCAAAGTGCCCTACTCTTCATCCGTCTTTAATGGATACCACAAACTGACAGCTGTTGGGGAGAATTAGCAATCTTGTCAAGGCACACAAACATTATCAATGGCATAGTTGCCAATAAAGCGGACGGGGTAGCTTCATGAGAATGCCTAACCAAAGATTGACAGCAGCTAAGCTAACCCAAAGCAAATCAACTATTGCCTACATCCTTCCAATGTTGCGGTAAACATTACACCATTGGTGACTTCAAATCCAGGGTCTAGATAAATAAAGTTATATGCGCCAAACTCGACTGGACTTGTTTGAGAAATTATTGCACTTGAACTAATGCTGTTTTCTGCTTGATAGAGATTTTTGGTTATAGGATTATTGACAATAAGATCGTATTCGCACTCTTCTTCTGAATCGGGACATTCTCCAAGAAGAGACACATTGTCTATGGTCACACTTGGACTGTCATGTCCAACAAAAAATTCAAGAGCCCCAACATTTGATGTCGCTCCAATCATTGTATAGTCAAAAGAAAAGGTTTGCATAGACGTAGACAATGTGACTTCTTCATATAGAAATGTGGTAAATAAGCCATCATACAATCCGAGCTTCATAAATATGGTACGACTTGAATTTGCTCTTGCATCAAAGGAAATCGTATAAGACTTAGCTGTTTCTAAAGTCAAATCAGATTGTGTTAAGGCGGCATCCCAAGGATTTATGCCAGTAATATTAGAGACAACTGCCTCCCCATTTACTACATTAAGTGTGCTGCCCCAGTAGATAAATGGATCACTTCCAGCATTGAAATCACCGTTGGTAATTAATTCTTGTAAACCACCATTGCATTCAATACAATCAAATTCAATAATGGAAAAATCATCTAGAAATACGTCTGGTGAATCATTGCCTGTAAATATTCGAATATCACCGTTATTTGTATTCGTAATGCTATTGTTAAACACTATTGAATATTCAGTCATTGTTGTTGTCAAGCTAAGATCAGCATCATTATATATAATTGTATTGCCTATACCTACTATCAAGTTTACCGATCGAGGCGCACTTGCAGCAGCTCTAAAAGTCAGTATATAATCTCTATCCTGAGCTAGATTAATGCCTGTGGTTATAATTCCTCCGTCATAAACTGCATCTCCTATCTGAACATTTGTCAACTCAAGCTGTCCATTGACTACATCCATATCGTTACCCCAATTTGACCAACCAATAGTGCCGTTTGAAAAATCTCCATTCTCCACCAGTTCGCTACAATCCTGAGGCATTGCCTGAGCATCACCTACACAAAGACAAGCACCATTTTCTCGATCATTTGTTGTGAATGGATCATTGTCATTACATGGAGTTCCTTCTGGTGGACAATCACCAAAGCACCCACAAAATCCATCCGCTGTATCATTGGTTGTTTTAGGATTGCCATCATCACAAGTTGTATTTTCTGCAGGGCAAGTGGCAGGGGCATTACTAAAGGCAGCCAATAATCGCACATAAGCAGATTGATAATAAATGGCAGGTTCAGTAATCTCCCAAGATTGATTGACAACAGTATTATAATCCAAATATGACTTGTGAAAGGGTTGATTACTAGGTGGACTTATTGTCACAGAAGTGAATCCATTAGGTCCACCTGTAACGTAACCAGGTGCTGGACCAGAAGGCGAGCTTATTGCGTTATCATATTGCGCATTATCACCAAACCATTGATGATACATTTCATTGGCTGGAAATTCTGCACCCAGCGAATACATATTCGTCAAATATGTAATGCCATTAGAATTCAGCCCATGAAAATAGTGTACATGTTCTTCAGCTTTATTTCTGTAATCAGAGGCATTTGCGGGATCAATATTGTAGTTATTGGCCATCAAGTTCATGACACCAATGACGGCTTTGATCTGATTGCTTCCCCAATGATATTGGTCATCTGGCATGTAAGATCTGTACAAATCATCATCACTTATACCATAATACAAATGGTTACCTAATTCTGTTTGATAAGAATTTCTGATCGCATTTCTATCTGCTGTACTAACTCCTGATAATGTGGAGTAGTGCAAAAGGGCATCATTTAGCGGACGTCTATACATACTCCAAAAAAAGCTACCACTCAATGGTTCGACTGTATACAAATTAGCATCTATATAATTTTTATAGGTATTCTTTCCAGTTAAATCCCAAAGATATATAGCCGCTTTAAGTGCCATATCTATTTGCTCTTGAAGAGCTATATCTGCATCACCAGATACTATTCTGTTATCAGCATCAGACAGGTCGCAATCAAGATCCAAAGTAGATGGATTATTAATCTGTGGTAACACGTGCGACCATGTTTGTTCGGCCCGACTGGTCAGTTGGGAGACATAGTTATTTTGTGAAGGAAATTGCGAAAGCACTTTGGCTGCATGGGCAAAAATTCCAGCAACCAAGATTTCAGCTGAACTACACGTAGGTCCATAATAACGTGGATCATTATTTTGACTTGGTACAGGATTGCTGTTATCCTGATGATTCAAACTTCCCATTTTGATGTGAGTAGAACCGTCTGAGTTATTCATTTTCATGAGCCAATCCAGTTCCCACTTAATTTCATCAAGAATGTCAGGTAAATTATTGTTCGATTCAGGGATGTTCCAATTGTCTGCGAAGACATTTGGATTTTCCTCATAAGCCCACAGCAGATCGTGAATGACCGTATTCGTGTACGTCACATACTTATTATAATCACCAGCATCAGCCCACCCACCAGATAAATCTTTGTAAGCTGCGGGATTATTTCTATCCCATAAATCACGAGTTTGTTGATCTTGAGTGAAGCTAACCGCGTTATCGGTCCACTTTGACCCATTCAATGATGCAGGTTTTGAATCTCCAATCCGATTTCGATAAAACATCAACATAGAAGATTTTAAAACTTGATTGTACACATCATTGTCAATTTTAAATCGGTGGGATCGGACATCATTTACAGGGTCATAAATATAATAATCACCCTCTGCTGTTATGGAGCTAAAGTCAAACCACCATCCTGAATCCCCTGATTGATCATGTACTTCACCATTATTCCAAAGCGTTGGTGAAGCTGAATAGACTAATCCGTTTGTAAACCAGTTACGCAATTCTAATGTAGGAGCTGGTGTAAAACTGAGTGTACTATTACTACCAATTTCTGGGTTGGAGATTACAGCCACTTTTGGTGAGTTAGGTGTATAGCCAAACTGGTCCACTTTCATGTATAGGGATGTTGGACTGTTGGATTGGCCAAGTATGGTACTCAACACAATAATGGTGGACAAGAGTGAAAGAATCAGATGTTTCAACATGATAGTATTTTTATTACAGATACGTAAAGTTCACAAAATACCCTACATTATTTTACAAATTTTGCATATAAGTTTTGAATAGGAACACTTAACTACAGTTCGCTGCCTTTTACGACACTTTCCTTAAAAATACCATCATGAAACAGTAATTTTTTGAATTTTGAAGACCTCAATAGAGTTGTATACGCAGATGTGCCATACGATTGATTTCATCTGGTTTATCCCATTCCTTCAGATTTTCTCAACTATACCAAAATGAAAATAGTTTGACCGTTTCTTACTTGATCTTGTATCTGTTCTCATCGTTGAAAATACTCGTGAATACCTGCATTCACTACGTTCTTCGTCTTGACAACAGACAAAACTTCTACGTAATAAATCAGTCAAACCATTCTCCTTCTGCTATAAAATATCTATATTAAGATTACATCTGAGCAAATGACCTTTAAGACTTCCACCATTTTCTTTATCCTTACTTTAGTCTATTGTACGCATTCATACGGAACGCAATTTCCGCAATACAAGGTTGATAGTCTTTTACAAGTCATCGATGCAAGTTCTGATTCTATTAAATCTGATGCCTATTTCCAGTTGGGGCGACTTTATGTGTTTCACGATTCTCTTGAACTAGCCATTCCAATATTAAAGGAAGGGATTGCATACAGCAGCAAGTTGACTTATCATCTCAACACAGGAAAATTATATGAATATTTGGGAATGGCATATGACATTAATGGTCAATTGGATTCCTCCATCTATCACTATAATGCTTCGAAAGAATGGCATCGCAAAGTACCAAACAATGAAGAGTCCTTAAACTTAATTGATATCAATATTGGTGTTGCTTATTATTTTGCTAGTGATTATGGTAATGCATTAAAATACTATATACAAGCTTTAGAAGATGCGAAGAGAATTAACAATAATGATTACATCGGAAAACTATTAAACAATATCGCAGTCATCTATCGACGAACAGATAAACTAGATGATGCACTTAAATACTATAATGAGTCGCTGGAGTTAAAACGAAGAGAACACGATAAAAGTGGCGAAGCGACAACACTGCAAAATATAGGTAGTTTATTCTCTCATTTCGATGAAATCGATTCTTGTATATTTTATTTTAAAGAAGCAGCATTAATACTGCAAGAAATTGATGCTTCCGTATTTGATAAGAATCATTTAAACTTATCACTGGCGGAAGCGTACTATAGAATAGATAACAATCAAGAAGCATTTAATATTTTAGCCGATTTTCGAAAGACAAATTTTGAAGGCCTAAAAAAGGAAAATGTCATTCAAGGAAAATTAATGTTGGCAGATATTTATTACAAACAAGATGACTATACCAATTCCATACTTACATTATTAGAAGTAAAATCAAATATTGGAAAAGAAGGATTTTTTGCAGAACAAGCAGAGTTGTACAAAGAATTAGCTCGTAGTTATAAAGCAATAGGTCAATATAAAAATGCTACATACGCTATAGAAAAATATGTTGCTATTACTGATAGTCTCCATAGCGAAGACAAATTAAGTTTGGAATCCGAGATGTTGACAAAATACAACACCTTGCACAACCTCTATGTAAAATAGTATAACTAGCAAGATTTTTATAGTTGTAAGTTTCTCGAGTATAAGTTAAATCTATTCCAAAATTACCATCGTAATTTTCAATTCGAACCAAGCACCAAGCGGTGTAAACCGTACCACTAGTATTGTCATTATACCAAGATCTTTCTCTGGCATCTTGTCCATTATGTTTTCCAAAGATATATCTGACTCCTGTAGGAGCGGTAATTGTAAACTTTTCAAATGGAGTTCCAGATACTTCTATTTTCAAGTCCTGTTCAGGTAAGAAAAACGGTTCTTGGTTTCCGTCAAAGGTGAATTTTCCTGAAAATCCAGGAAAGTGAAAACTGTAAATATCAGGTTCTGAATCCCGATTACCAGTTATGACCTCACTTAAATCTGAATTGGATGTATTCAGTGTACCACCAGTCAAATAATATCCTTTTGCTTCATCATCGGCTCTACCTTATATGGTTCTAGTTATCATACCTCCAGATTGAAGAGTCCAGCCTAAACCGACCCAACTTGCCATTTCTCCAACTCTAATACCAGATGCATGGTAATTTAGAGTGATCGGTAAACTTAAACCTCCATTTTGCACATTGAAAATATCAATGCTTGTTTTTGGAACACCTGTATGATAGCTTACGGGAATATCCACATATTTACCTAATGATCCCGCATTAGGAGAAGCAGGAGCTATATCTCCAACGTAGGAATTAGTTGGTTGAGAATAAATTAATCCAAGATTAAATAGTATACATGATAATGATAATAGTAAGTATGATCTTTTCATTGTTAATTCTTTTTAAGTAGATATATGTAATTTAGAAAAAGTTGTATTCAATTAGAAAAAATATTACAAGTTTTATATCAGATTTCTTTTAGATTATTAATCAACAATTTCAGTTACTAAGTTCATTGCAAGTTTGCAACTGTGCAGTCACACAAAAAGTGTGAGCACAGTTGCACTTGCTAGGCTATGCCTGGAACCAGCATCTCAGATTGTTTTTCATATGATTATAATTGAAATCTAAAGACAGGCGTTTACGCCTTGATCCTTTGATATTATAAACGTTTTTAGATTAACTAGATAGTGTAATTGAGGAATTTTATCGTTCTCTTTCTAGTTCTGATTTTTTTTGACACTTATTAGCTTGTTTTTCAATTCGTGCGTATTCCGACAAAACTGACCTTCTAAATCCGGCTGTTTTACCCCTAGGTTACGGATC
>CALLFA010000121.1 GCA_937997635.1 uncultured Saprospiraceae bacterium
CAAATCCAAATTCACAGTTAGCGAGCTTAGATTGTGATGGAGGTGGAGTTGATAATGCGACAGAATGTGCCAATGGAGATGATCCAACCAATCCTGTTGATGATTATGATTGTGCGCAGGCGGTAGCAGATGGACTTAATATTTGTATTTATATAAATGCAAATCCAGTCTCAGAGATTGCAACGCTAGATTGTGATGGAGGTGGAATCGATAATGCAACAGAATGTGCAAACGGAGGAGATCCTAATGATCCAGTTGATGATTATGGATGTGATCAGGCCTTAGCGGATGGAATCGATATCTGTGCATATATCACAGCGAATCCAGCTTCTTCAATAGCGACACAAGATTGTGATGGTGGCGGAGTAGATAACCAGACAGAATGTGATAATGGAGAAAATCCTACAGATCCAAGCGATGATTGCGAGACACTAGCAGATATTGGAGCAGATATTTGTGCTTTGATTTTAGCAGATCCAACAACGCCTATCGCTTCTTCAGATTGTGATGGCGGAGGAATATCAAATGGTGATGAATGTGCAAGTGGTCAGGATCCATCAGATCCATCAGATGATTGTGACGCAGCAATAGATGGTAGCATTGATATCTGTGCGATTATGGCAGGTGATGCAAACCATCCAATGGCTAGTTTAGATTGTGACGGTGGTGGAATTGATAATATTACAGAATGTAACAGTGGACAAAATCCAACAGATTCAAGTGATGACTGTACAGCAGCCGAAGAAGAAGGCATAGATATCTGTGCAATAATTGCAGCTGATCCAACAAATCCGCTGGCTGGATTAGATTGTGATGGCGGTGGAATCATCAATAGCATAGAATGTGATGAAGGTAGCGACCCATTTAATGGAGCGGATGACTGTTCAGCAGCAGATGCTATACCAGGAGACTTCTGTACGTTCGTGATTGAAAATCCAACGAGTGATGCTGCCTTGACAGATTGTGACGGCGGTGGTGTCAATAATTTTAATGAATGTATTAATGGAGAAGATCCTTTTGACAATACAGATGATTGTCAGGCAGCACAAGAAGGTAATCTTGACATATGTACCTACGTAATCGCTAATCCTACGAGTCTCTTGGCAACCAGTGATTGTGATAATGGTGGTGTCAGTAATTTCCACGAGTGTATCAGTATAGAGGATCCATTGTTCGATCCCGATGATGACTGTGCGACGGTATTTGCTGAGAATCTGGATATCTGTGCTTTACTTATCCAGTATCCAAATAGTGATCTCCATACTGCAGATTGTGATGGTGGTGGTATAGATAATGCAACAGAATGTGCCAATGGTGCAGATCCGCATAACCCAGATGATGACTCATGTGAAAATATGGAAGCGAGTGGCTATGATATCTGTTCATTGCTAGTTGCAAATCCAGGACATCCTTTAGCAAGTGAAGATTGCGATGGCGGCGGTATCGATAATCTAACAGAATGTGATCCAAATGGCGATGGCGATCTATCAGATCAAAATGATCCATTTGACGAATCAGATGATTGTGCTTCAGCAGAAGAGTCAGGAACAGATATCTGTGCGATTATTGCAGCAGACCCAAGTTCAGTATTTGCAAGTCTTGATTGTGATGAAGGAGGACTGGATAATGCAACAGAATGTGCAAATGGCGGAGATCCCTTTAATGCAGACGATGATTCATGTGCAAATATGGAAGCTAGTGGGTATGACATTTGTTCATTGATCGTAGCAAACCCAGGTCATCCAACTGCATCTCAGGATTGTGATGGAGGTGGCATTGATAACCTAACAGAATGTGATCCAAACGGTGATGGCGATCCAAGTGATGGGAATGATCCATTTGATGAAACAGACGATTGTGCATCAGCAGAAGAGTCAGGAACAGATATCTGTGCGATCATTGCAGCAGACCCAAGTTCAGTATTTGCAAGTCTTGACTGTGATGAAGGCGGACTGGATAATGCAACAGAGTGTGCAAACGGAGGTAATCCATTTGATGAAGTAGATGACTCATGTGAAAATATGGAGGCTGGAAATTATGACATTTGTGCATTAATCACAGCCAATCCAAATCACCCATTAGCATCAGAAGATTGTGATGCGGGTGGCGTATTGAATATCACAGAATGTAATAGTGGAGGTGATCCATTTGATCCTTTGGATGATTGTGGAAATACATTAGCCAATGATGGCGATATCTGTGCAATCATAGCAGCCAATCCAAGCAGTCCAATTGCAACATTAGATTGTGACGGCGGTGGAATTGATAATGCAACAGAATGTGCTAGTGGAAATGATCCATCTGACCCATCAGATGATTGTGACGCTGCACAAGCCAACAATATAAATCTGTGTCTGTTATTATCAGGCAATCCAAATAATCCATTGGCAACACAAGATTGCGATGGTGGTGGATTAGATAATATTACAGAGTGTGAAAATCAGGAAGATCCATTTGATTCGAGCGATGAGTGTAACCCATTCTTAGAATCAGATATTGATATGTGTAGTTTCCTTGCAGCCAATCCAGGCAATGCACTGGCAGATGCTGATTGTGATGACGGAGGAGTTACGAATGGACAAGAATGTGCAAGTGGTGGTGATCCACTAGACCCGACTGATGATAGTTGTGAGAGTTTTGCAGCTTCTGGTCAGGATCTATGTACGTTTATTACAGCGAATCCAACAAATCCAATGGCAACATTTGATTGTGATGGCGGTGGTATTGATAATGCGACTGAATGTGCAAGTGGAGATAATCCATTAGATGCAAGTGATGATTGTGCATCAGCAGAAGCTTCTGGTACAGATATTTGTGCTCTAATAGCAGCTGATCCAGCTCATCCAATGGCGACTCTAGATTGTGACGGTGGTGGTGTTGATAATGCGACTGAATGTGTAAGTGGAGAAAATCCATTTGATCCAACAGAAGATTGTCAAGCTGCATCAGATGAAGGCGTAGATGTGTGCGCATTGATAGCAGCCGATCCTAGCAATGGTCTGGCAACAGCAGACTGTGATGGTGGTGGAGTAGATAATGCCACAGAATGTAGCGGAGGATTTGATCCATTTGATGATGGAGATGATTGTGATGCAGGTGCAGCAGGTGCAGCAGATATCTGTGCAATCATAGCAGCCAATCCAAGTAGTCCAATAGCAACATTAGATTGTGATGGTGGCGGCATTGATAATGCGACTGAATGTGCAAATGGTCAAAACCCATTTGATTCAGGAGATGATTGCGATGCAGCAGCAGCTTCAGGTTTTGATTTGTGTGCAGTCTTATTGACGAATCCATCTCACCCTCTTGCAAACTTAGATTGCGATGGTGGAGGTATAATCAATTCAGCAGAGTGTGCAAGTGGAGAAAATCCATTTGACTCATCAGACGATTGTAAAACAGCAGTTGATACGAATGTAGATATTTGTGCCTTGATCGGTGCTGATCCTTCACATCCAATGGCAGCTCAAGATTGTGATGGTGGTGGTGTGAATAACATTATCGAATGTTTCAATGGAAATAATCCACTTAGATCAGGAGATGATTGTGACAGTGCTGCAGAAGAAGGAATCGATATTTGTGCACTGATTGCCGTAAACCCAGCAAGCGGTCTAGCGACTCAAGATTGTGATGGTGGTGGTGTGAATAACGGAACAGAATGTGCGAATGGTCAAAATCCTAATGATGCAGGAGATGATTGTGATGCATTAATTGCCAACGGTACAGATATCTGTGCATTGATCGCATCAGATCCAAGTAATCCAATAGCGACCGCAGATTGTGATGGCGGTGGTATTGATAATGCAACAGAATGTGCGAATGGAGGTGACCCTGCTGTGATGGGAGATGATCTAGCTTGTGATTCTGCGATTGCAGATGGCGCTGATATTTGTGCAGTGATAGCAGCAGACCCTACACTTCCGATAGCAAGTTTAGACTGTGATGGAGGTGGTATTGACAATGCTACAGAATGTGCAAGTGGAGAAAATCCATTAGATGCCTCTGATGATTGTCAGACAATTGTAGATGAAGGTTTTGATGTTTGTGCTTTGATCAACGGTAATCCTGGACATCCATTAGCAAGCATTGATTGTGATGGAGGTGGTATAGATAACTTGACGGAGTGTATCAATCATACCGATCCTACTTCACCGAGCGATGATTGTACAGCAGCGTGTGCAGCAGGAATCGATATCCACGTATTGATTGGAGGTAATCCTAATCACCCAATGGCACAACAAGATTGTGATGGCGGTGGAGTCAATAACTTTGATGAATGTGTCGCTGGACAAGATGCTTGTGATCCACTAGATGATTGTCAAACGGCAATTGATAATGGTACGATCTGTGCTTTAGTTGCAGCTAATCCAGCAAGCCCAATGGCAACTGCGGATTGTGATGGCGGTGGCGTAGACAATGCGACGGAGTGTGCTAACGGTGGTGACCCTGGCGATCCATCTGACGATTGTGGAGCAGTTGGAACAGGAGCTGATCTATGTGCATTGATTAACAATGATCCAAACCATCCATTTGCAGACTTTGATTGTGATGGTGGAGGGGTGACCAATATTGTAGAATGTCAACAAGGAGAAGATCCTTTAGATCCATCCGATGATTGTACAGCAGCTATAGATGCCAATATTTTATGTGCTATCATTTTAGCAAATCCATCTAATCCTCTTGCTCAGCAAGATTGTGATGGAGGAGGCGTGATCAATATCACAGAATGTCAGACTGGAGAAGAACCAGGTCAGACACCAGAAGATGATTGTCAGGCAGCTATAGATGCAAATCTTGACCTATGTGCTTTGATTAATGATGATCCGACTCATCCATTTGCTCAGCAAGATTGCGATGGTGGTGGTGTGACTAATATTATTGAATGTCAAACTGGCGAGGAGCCTAGTCAAACACCAGAAGATGATTGTCAAGCTGCTATTGATGCAGGTATACTTACTCAATTGATAGCAGATGCATCAAACCCATTACATACAGCAGATTGTGATGGTGATGGCACACCGAATGCAGAAGATGAAGATCCATTAGATCCATGTGTGGATTTCACGATTTTTGATTCTGAATTATGTGATGATGGTGCAGCATTAGCTGATTGCGCGATCAATACATATGTGTTCTTAGAAGGAAGTTTGATCGGAATAGGTATAGAGGTCTATGGTACTCAAATGAGAACTGATCTTAATGATCAAGGCTTATTGCCAGGTCAAACACCGCTTGTCGGATTTGCAACGGCTACACCTGATGGACATCCATACACTGGAGCACCTTGGAATCACACTGCCACAACAGGCATTGGATATACAGATGCTGATTACCCATCAGACGTGACAGATTGGGTATTGGTAGAATTGAGATCCGATATTGATCCAAGTACGGTTATATGCACCCAAGCAGGCTTTGTACACTCAAATGGAGAAGTCACTTTCCCTGACGATTGTAACTGTGATGTCCTGCCAGGCGAAGAAGTGCGTATAGTGATCAAGCACAGAAATCACGTGCCAATTATCTCCCCACTAGTGACGGTAGATAATACGGGACAAGCAACTTATGACTTCAGAGTTAACGATAGCTTTAGATTGAGTCCATTTGATGTGGGTCAGTTAGCATTACCAGGAGGCATATTTGCAATGGTTGCAGCAAATGGTGAGCAAGTGTTGTTGAACACTTCACAAGCAGATGTAGAGACGAATGATAACCAAGTATGGTTGAGCAGAAACAGTGATAACGATCAGTACAGTCCAGCGGATTACGATATGAATGGAGATGTGAACAGTAATGATAAGTTTGTGTGGTTGAAGAATAATTTGACCTCAGGAACCCTGTTAGATTAAATTATTCCATACTACTGGAGTGGCGCAAGATTTACTTGTGCCGCTCCTCTTTTTAATGTTAAAAAAATACAGAAATAATGAAACATATAAAATATATTCAACTGCTACTGTTTATTTTATTGCTAGGAAAAGTGAATGCACAAGAATGGACAATAGCTTTCTCACCTGTAGATGTAGATTGTGTCACAAACACAGCTTGTTACAATGTACTGATGAAATCTTTAGATAGAGACTTTGAATTAGGGTCTTCGAATTTGAGATTGTTTTACAATGCAGGTACTCAAAAGTATTTAAGAAGTTCAGGTTCGGTAAAAGTGAATAAATCTTATAGAATTACGAATGAGAACATTATAAATCAAACGGGATCTTTTCCTGATAAGGGGACAATCGCTTTTGATGAACAGATGGGCTTACTAGATATTCCTATAGATTTTGAAGGTAAAGAAGAAGATGCTTTATTGATTACAAATAAGCAATTTGAAGTGGTGGCAACAAACATTTGTTTTTCATCCACAAGTAAAGAAGCAGTAGCGAACTCTGCAGATTTTGTGTGGGTATCAGAAAAGACCAAAGAAAACTACACAAGAGCGGAGACGACAATCAATGGAGTAAGTGGAGAGACCACAAATTTAAGTGCATCAAGCTTTGAGACCTTAGAGGTGGAGACAAGATCAGATTGTGGCACGAGCAATTTATTGGTAAGTGCGACGAACTATCCGAATCCATTTAGTGAGTCCACTAAGCTGACCTATCAAATTCAGTTTGATACCGATGTAAAATTGAGTGTGTTCTCTATGGATGGCAGACTAGTATTGGAGCAACAGACATACAAGTTAGCAGGCGTACATGCTTTTGACATCAGCAAAGATGATTTAGAAGGAGCCGGTGTGTATGCATACAAGATTCAAACGAGTAACAACTCGATAGAATCGAGAATGATATTGTTGAAGTAAGTCGCTGTAGGTTTCTAGCTTCAGCAAAAGAAACAGTTGAGTTTTTAATGAATGGATAAGGCAAGATCTTGAAAAAGGTCTTGTCTTTTTTATGCGTAACTGTAGGCGGGGCTTATTTTTATTATACTAAGGCGGGACTTATTCTTATTACACTGAGGCGGGCCGACTCAGTTTAATAATTTCCACCTTAATACAAGAATTATTAAGAGTGCCGCAACCTAATAACGAATAGACTATAATTACAAATAGTAATTTAAGCTTCATATTGAAGATTTTCATTTAGCTAAAGATGCTACCGACTTACTAAAAAACCTTTGGCTCACTCATCAGATTCTATGGCTTAGACCTTACCTCAGTGCGCAATGTGGGATGTAATTGTCCCGTAGGGACAATAAATGGGTAGTATAATTAATTGGTTGTATTTGCCGTGCCGTTAGGTACGGGATGGTAAGATCACGTTTTGTACCTACGGCACAATGATTTGTATGTGTGGAATGGCTACCAATATTTAGTCCCTATGGGAACTATTTAATCAATTAAATCTGGCTCTCGTGAGGATCTACAAATTGTAAAATTTGTAGTACGCAAACTGAGATTTCACACTCAACAAAACCAGCAATACTGTGCTATCAGATCACCTCAGTGCGCAATGTGGGTTAAGTTCGCCCATTTAAATAAAAAGTAAGTAAAGATGTTGACTTATGGGTTTATTAAAAGTAGAATGACTATGAACCACCCAGTCTGCCATCTGGTACTATTACGAGGGTTTGCAACTCAGATATTGATAAAATGGGCAATAGTAAATAGTTCACACTCAAGTGCGCTGGGTATAAGTACACAAGACAAATAACAATCCAATAAAATAAGTATTTAGTTAAAATGCTATTTCATAATTCCATAATTAATTTTAACTAATATTAATTTTTACTCATCTGATGCAAAGATTAATTATTGTATTTACCTAAAATAAGTATTCAATAAACGTCACTTAAATTGTTTCAGATACTATTTTTTTATGCAAATATTTATATTATGCTATAAGTTGCAGGGCTAGTGTTTATCGGAAGTATAGCATTCTGTAGGTGATAAAAACATATTTCTTTCAATTTTATATTGCTTTTATTTATTCATTTAGAATTTTATCTAAATTACTGATATGACAGAAAACACTTATGTTTTTTTATTCTGAATGTTATTTACTGTTAAACCTGTATTTTTAAAAATTATCTAAAATTTTGAAAAGTTACAATTGTTTATTTACTAGTTTTGACCTATCCTTCATCTTACTTTAAGTAGGGTTTGCCTCGAGTAATAAGTAATTATAAATTTTATTTTTTCTGTACTGCAGAATAAAGTTAATACATGTAATTATTTACTCTCATGAAACTGAATAACCTAAAATACTCAATTTTAATCTTCCTTTTTATACCATTTTTACTCGGTGCTCAGGAATTCACACTAGATTTTTCTCAACCTACGATCGATTGTGATGCTACAACTGTATGCTACGATGTAACGCTTGCAGCAAATGGACCAGATTTTGGCCTGGGTTCATACAACCTCAGATTGTTTTATGATGCTAGTAGAATTGCATATGTGACTAACAGTCCAAACACCAATAATTTACCTACGGTGTATGCGATAACCAGCATAATGGATGATAGTGATGATTTAACTAGCTTTGGTTCATTGGCTTTTGAATCTACACTTGGATTTCTGGAAATTGGAGTTGATTATACGCCGTCTACGCCTGAGCAAATAACTGGAGCTCCAGGTAATATTTTGCAAAACCTTTGTTTTGCGATTTTAGATCCAACAATTTTATCAGACAATGCAAGTTGTTTTGATCTCATTTGGGTTAATGAAACAACAAACGAAAACTATACAAATAGTGTTACGACTTTAAATAATGCGGACACAGGTAACACCACTGCTAGTTTATTAACTTCTACTTACAATCCATTAACGAGTGCTTCTAATTGCCTTGTGGATGCATGTGCCATGGATGCTTGCATGCCAATCGTGGATGCCGATGGAGATGGCGTGTGTGATGTTGGACCAATGCCTGATCCTGATCCAAACGATCCATGTGTGCCTGATGCAACGAGCACTGCTTGTGTTGCAGCAAGTACTGTATTTGAGTTGGATTTTACAGCGGGAGAATTAAATTGCGATACTCAAGTCATTTGTTATGATATCACCATAGAGGCTCCTGTAGATTTTGAATTAGGTGCTTATAATTTACGTCTTTACTATGATGCTGATATTTTAGACCTGATTGACGCTTCACCAAATCTCAGTACGGGTACTACATTAAGTACGTCTTATAACATCGGTTCTATAAATGATATGCAAGGTGGTGACATGACAGGAAATGGTTCTTTGCCATTTGAAGATAATATCGATATCGCTGACATCGCCGTTGACTATCTTGGGAGCAATCCAATTATAGCCACTACAACTCCTCAGATAATTACACACGATTTGTGTTTTAATATTGTAGATCCAGCATTAATTGATGACCCAGCCGTTTGTATTCATGCAGTATGGGTAACTAATGCTACTGAGGAAGGTTACACTGTTGGTGAAACGACAGTTAATGTTGCAGGGGGAGTTGGTATGACAACAGATATCGATAATTCAATTTATAATGATTTAGATCCAAGCGGAGATCAATGTTTGATAAATGCTTGTAGTGATCCTACAATCCCGACTATGGGAGAATGGGGACTGATTTGTCTTGCTTTGATTCTGTTAATTTTTGGAATCGTAGCGATAAAAAGTACGCATAGCGTAATAGAAAGAAGTGCTGTTAGCAAATAATAGATCAGTATTGCTAATACAATATACTTGAGAGAATAAGCAAGGTCTTAAGAATTAGGCCTTGCTTATTCTTCATCTGATCACACATCGTACTCAATTTTAATTTAACCAAAACTCATCCTTATGCACACGCGATATTTATGGTGTGTTAGTCTCCTAATATGTGGTTGGTTACAACTTAATGCGCAAAACTTTGCAGTATCATTCGAGCAGCAAAATGTTGATTGTGCAATAGGTGAGGTGTGTTATGATGTGCAATTGTCAAGCGATCAGACCTTTGAATTTGGTTCATCCAATCTTAGATTTTTTTATGATTGTTCTTCCGTAGACTATAATGATGGGTCTGCTAATGTGAATAATCTCCCAGCTAGTTACACAATCATTAATGAATTAGATCAATGTGTAGATGCTAGTGGGTTAGGAACACTACCATTCGAACAAAATCTAGCCTTTTTACAGATTGCAATCGATCACAATGTTTCAGAACCAATAGAAATAACGAGTGAAAGCAGTACCATTCTTCAAAATCTTTGCTTTACACTTTTGAATGACGAGATACTTCAAGATCCCAATGAGTGCTTTGATGTACTGTGGGTCACTGAAGCAACAAGAGAAGGCTATGTTAATTCTGTTACTACCATCAATACAGTTAACTCAAGTTTAGATCCAGACAACGGTCAATTCGTTCCATTAAACAATACAAATAACTGCTTCACTACGGACTGTGTTGATATCGATGATCCTTGCATCCCAATCGTGGACGCTGACGGCGATGGCGTGTGTGATGTCGGTGACGATCCTGATCCAGACCCAACAGATCCTTGCGTACCAGAGTTTACTGACGCTGATGAAGACGGTGTCTGTGATGTAGGTGCAAATGCTGATCCAGATCCAACAGATCCTTGCAATCCTAACTTCATCGATGCTGATGGTGATGGTGTCTGTGATATAACCGATGACCCAGACCCAACAGATCCATGTAATCCTAATTTTGATGCAGCAGTTTGCCTGGATCCAACTGTGGCTTTCGAATTGAGTTTCAGCAACGTGACATCTGTCGATTGTGAATCAAATACCATTTGCTACGATGTCAACATCAGATCCACAACAAGACCATTTGATCTTGGCAGTTACAACTTGCGTATCTTTTATGATGGCGCTCTTGCCGATGCCATAGATCAGAGTCCCACGCTTTCACCTAGTCCTAATTTGAATAATAATTATACGATAAGTTCGATTAATGACATGCAAGGTGGTGACCAATCAGGGAATGGTTCTCTTCCATTTGACAGCAACTTGGACATCATTGATATAGCTGTGGATTTTACAACGAATACGCCTATTGGTATTGATTCTCTAGACCAGACTATACTGCATCAACTTTGCTTTGAAGCGACTTCAGATGATTTATTAAATAACCCTTTATCCTGTTTTCAATTGGTTTGGGTGACTGATGACACTGATGAAAATTATACCGTTGGGATTACAACCATAAATGTTGCATCCACAATCGGAATCACTGCTGATTTAGATTCTTCTTCTTATGTCAATTTGATACCCGAAGACAATTGCTTTGAGTTTGCGTGCATTGATGATGAATGTGCTGTCCTAGCTTGTAATGATGATGTACAAATCAGTTTGGACTCTTGTCTGGTAATCATTGATGCCGATGTATTGTTGGAAGATCCAGCATTTGCACCATACTCAATTGACTTTTTTACCACTGCTGGAGACTTTGTCCGCACAGATACGCTTCTTGGTACGGATGATGGTCAAACCTATGGCTACAGGGTGCACTGTCAGGAAAATTCTTGTTGGGGCACAGTCCGAGTAGAAGTGAATCTCATTCCAGAATTTGATGCTCCGTGTGCTTGTGTAAATGGTATGGACGAGTTGCCTCCAGAATGCATCATCTCTTGTGCACTGTCACGCCTGCCTGTTGATGTCTTAGGTCTTCCTGAGATTGAACAGATGTTGAGTGATTGTGGGCCTTCTCGCTTTTCAAATTTGAGTGCATCGACCTCTGTGGTAGATACCTTTTGCCAGAACAACATAGAGGTTTTTGAAGTTATCTATGTTGCCGATATTGAACGACACGGTATAACTACACGGGATACACTTCTTTGCCAACGTTATGGTTTAGAAAATATACCTTTAGAAGGACATAATTTTGAAGTCTTCGTCCGATTTCCTAAAGATTTGAGTATAGAATGTGATTTATCTGTTGAAGAACAAACAAATCCAGATTCCATATTGGCTCGGACCAATGACATAAAGATCGCATTTCCATTTTTTAGAGGACCAAGAATGACTAGAATCGATACCCAAATAATGACGATTGCTACGATTCAAATACCAACTGGATTTTCGGTTCAAAGAGAGCGACTTGTTTCTTTTGATACAAATGATGACGGTATACTAGAGTGGGTTATAGTCACTGATGCGCAGCCAATTTTCCGGGATAGCCTCGTGCTAGATACCACCTTTGTAGAAGTCTTTGATTCGTTTGAAGATATCCCATTAACCGATCAGTTGTGCAACACAATTGTCTCTTTTACTGATACAGAATTTTTTAAATGTGCCAGTGCACGTCAAGTATTCCGGAAGTGGACAATCATAGATTGGTGTAAAACGAATGTTAGTCAATCAAGCACTCAACTTATAGAAATTACAGATACACGTGCACCAGAATTAATTACAGTAATTGATGACCAAGTATTCCCAATAAGCTCTATAAACGATGTACAGTCATTCATAGATCCTTGGTCTTGCTTTGGTCAGTTTAGATTTCCAGAATTAAATCTACGAGATGATTGCGGTTCAGAAATTGATATTGTTTGGGAGTCTAGTACAGGCATTATTCAAGATAGTTTTATTACCAACATACCTAAAAATAATGTTCCTGTAGCTGTGCGAGCCACACTCATGGATGAATGCCTGAATGAATCATCAATATTATTTAATGTATCTGTACTGGATACCATTACTCCAGCAGCTGTTTGTAAAGATCGTTTGACAGTCTCTTTGACCACAGATGGAGCGATGCAAAATGGACTTTCTCAAGTGAATGCAATTGATTTAGATGGTGGTAGTGGAGATTCTGGATGCGACAGTATTTCTTTTAGTATTCTCAGATTCCCAGTAAGACCAAATGTTATTCCGCCAAGAGGGTCGGAATTCATCTCATTTACGTGTACAGATCTGGATAGAGATTTCACAGTAACACTAGTTGTCGAAGATGAGGCACGAAATAGAAGCAGCTGCGAAGTCAATATCACGGTCCAAAACACACTAGACCTTGACATCCAATGTGAAGATGTTATTGTTGATTGTCTTGACACAAGGCCCAGACGTCCCCTCATTATTGGAGATGTTTGTAATGATTTTCTGCGGGCACTAAAATTTACAGAAGAAGAAAACAATACGACTGTTTGTGTCCAAGACAATATCCTAAGAGAATGGTTTTTAGATATTGATGGAGATAATGAAATCTCTGAAGATGAACCAGTATGCATTCAGCGCGTCACTCTTTCAGATGCTGATAGGTTTGACCCATTTAGTATACAATGGCCAAAACACTTTAATGGTCGGAGTGTCTCTGGAGTTAATTTAGAATGTAAGTCAGATACAATTACGACGTTTTCTGATCAGCTTGTCCGCTTGGGTGAAGTACAACAATGCGTGGTTGATTCTGATGTTATGGGTGATTTATTCTGGTGTGAAGCAGATTGCAGTTTGATTGCGCGTTCGGTTGAGACTGATACGATTGTGACATCAGACTTTTGTTTGCAGCTTGTCAATCAATGGACAATTATTGACTGGTGTACATTTGATTCAAATACAGCTAGCGAAAGAGAAGATACGGATTCGTTTGAAGCAGTCGAAGACTGGACGGGTGATGAATGTCCCGAATGTCTCGAAGTCGCATCCAGTGATCCCGTATATTTCAGATACAAAGATGTCGTCATTGATGGCTATTATACATTCGAACAGCTTATCTTAATTAGTGATACCGTAGCACCAACAATTACTACTGCCAATGTAGAGGTGTTGTTAACAGGAGGGCGGCAATCCAAGTCTGACGAGACTGCGTGCACAGCAGAAGGAAGTGTGACACTCTCTGCAGAAGATTTTTGTGGAGACGGGCTTTCATCAAATGCTGACCTAATCTGGACACTAATCTATGATAACGGTACAACCCAATCCTCGGAGACTTTAATAGGCAATAACTTAATGATCCCTACAGAAAATGGTACTCCAGGTTCTATACATCAGCTTCATCTTGTTGCCAATGACCGTTGTGGTAACGAAGCCACTCGAGTTATAGACATTTCATTTATAGATAAAAAAGCACCAACACCATTATGCATTACTGGCGTTACAACTGCTGTCATACAGGAAGAAGGAACCACAGAAATCTGGGCCAACGATTTTGACCTCGGGAGTTTTGATAATTGCAGCGATTTATCGTATTCCATTGTTAAACATAATGAAACACCACTCAGGCCAGAAGATGTTGGTTTTGAAGATCAGGCGAGTATCGAATTGAGTTGTGATGAGTTATCGTCTGAGCTAAGGCTAGATGTCTGGTTCTGGGACAACAATGGCAATGGTGACTTTTGTGAAGTCAGGTTATCTGGAGGAGGAGCGTGTAATCCGGTAGCCGAAAATACATCAACACGAATTTATGGTTCGATAGAATCTGAGATTGGCAACCCAATACAGCAAGTGCAACTACAATTAAATTCAAATACATTAGCAGAGTATCCCCTAAGTACTTTTACGGATGATGATGGTTATTACAGTTTTGCATCTAATCCCTTGTCTCACCGATATGAGTTAATTGCGTCCAAAGCTGATAAAGCATCTACGGGTGTTAGCACACTAGATATGTTGTTGATCCAACAACATTTGCTAAACACAGAATTATTAGATTCACCTTACAAAATTATTGCCGCAGATGTAAACAACGATGCAAAGATTTCAGCTACAGATATCTTGGAATTAAGAAATGTCATTCTTGGATTGACTGAAGCATTCTCTGGTGGATATGAATGGAAATTTATTGATGAAGATTATGAGTTTCTAAATCAAAAAAATCCATGGCCATATGTGCAGGATATTAACATTTCTTCTTTGGATGGTGGCGATAATAATTTTGATTTTGTTGGAATTAAAATGGGTGATGTATCAGATGGCAATTTATTAATTAAAAATAGTGAAGTGGAGCAACGAACTAACGCTTCACTTCAAATCGAAATTGAAGATGTCGCATTAGTCAAAGATCAGTATGTCGACGTTGAATTAAATTTGCCAAACAGTGGCTTTGATGGATTTCAGTTTACCTTAGAATTGGACCAATTAGTGATTAATGACCTTGTAGTTGAAAACCATGCAAATGCAGATTACTTTGGATTTGCCAGTTTTGATGACTTATTGACTATGAGTTATTTCGCACCAGTCACAAAGAATGATCACCCAAGCATCACCTTAAAAGTAAAAGCGTTAGGAAATGGAATGTTGAGTGAAAAATTATTGGTTAGTTCATCCATCACTAAAAATGAAGTGTACGATTTGGACGATCCAAATTTAAGTACAGTCG
Source organism: uncultured Saprospiraceae bacterium (assembly GCA_937997635.1). GTDB lineage: Bacteria > Bacteroidota > Bacteroidia > Chitinophagales > Saprospiraceae > CALFUK01. The sequence goes on from CALLFA010000121.1 coordinate 15,228, forward strand.
AACTGAAGTTTGTGTCACCCGATGAAAAAACTATTTTATATCAAAATATTCCGAATCCTTTTGCCAACGAAACTGAAATTGGATTTTATTTATCATCGCCTGGGACTGTTAGCTTTAAGCTTTTTGACATAACAGGTAAAGAATTGATGCAATCGAATACACATTATGAGAAAGGGAATCACAGCATAATTCTAGTTGATAGTGAATTAAATCTGCCTAATGGCATACTGTATTACGAACTATTGGTTGATGAAACCAATTTTTATGGCGTAAAGTCAATGGTCAAAATAGACTAAAATACACTCATATCTGGCTCATATGAGAGATACACAAAATAATACCCTGTCTTCGAAAGTGAAGTGCCATACAAGTGGCCGATAAAGTGTTAACCCACCAGAAGGCGTCTGGTACCCGACACGCACCACACCCCAAAAACATCCAATTAATGAGGGCGATTTAAATAAAGCATTATCTTCACGCAATTTTTTAATTAATTATATGCAAATGAAAAAACTAATTATGTGTGCTGTGTTCATGGTTTTTGCCATGTATTTATCTGCTCAATATACAGTAGAAGGTACAGTCACGGATGCGGACAACTCTCCTCTTATCGGTGTTAATATCGTCGAAGCAGGTACTGTTAACGGTACAATCACTGACCTGGATGGTAACTATAGGCTAAATGTAGCTAACTCAAATGCAACTCTTGTCTTCAGCTATACTGGCTTTGCCTCTCAAGAGATTCCAATTGATGGACAAGGACGAGTGAATGTGCTTCTTTCTGAAGGAGTAGCGCTCGGGACTGTACAGGTTGTCGGAACAAGAAGTTACAAGCGTTCTGCGACGACCACACCAGTTGCTGTTGATATCATCGATATCCAAGAAATAGCAAACAAAAATGGAAATGCAGAGCTTAACAAGATTTTACAATACTTAGCACCATCATTCAATGCGCAGAAACAATCTGGTTCTGATGGAGCTGAACACATTGATCCAGCATCATTGAGAGGACTTGGTCCAGATCAAACGCTTGTATTAATAAATGGTAAACGTAGACACCAATCATCTCTTGTCAATATCTTTGGTACAAGAGGTAGAGGTAATTCAGGTACAGATATGAATGCCATTCCTGCATCTTCTATTGAGAGAATAGAGATTCTGCGTGATGGAGCAGCAGCTCAATATGGATCTGATGCGATTGCTGGTGTGATCAATATCGTATTGAGATCAGAGACTAATAAATTAACTGGTTCTGTGACAGTAGGTGGATTTAATCCGAATGCGCCTGATGAATTTGGTCTTTATGATGGAGAAACACCTAACGTGCCAGGAAATTTTCTTGATTTAGATGGCAGTGGTACTACACCTCGTGATGATGATCCTACGTTAGATGGCATCACGACTAAGGTAGGCTTAAACTATGGTTTTGATATCATGGAAGAAGGCTACATTAATTTCACAACAGAATTCATCAATAAAGAAAAAACATTAAGACCTGGAGCTACTTTCCGTAGAGGCTTTGGTGAAGCTGAAATCAGTGGATTTGGTGCATTTTTTAATGCAGCTCTTCCTGTAGGAGATGACACAGAATTTTATGCGTTTGGTGGAAGAAATTACAGAGATACAGATGCCTTTGCTTTCACAAGAAATGCTGGTGACGATAGAGCAGTTCCATCAATTTATCCGAATGGATTTACACCTCGAATTACATCTATCATCACAGATAATTCAATATCTGTTGGTTTTAGAAGAAATGTGGGAGATGGCTGGAGTGCAGATTTCAATAATACTTTTGGGGAGAATGTATTTCATTATACCATTAAGGGTACAAATAATGCAACTCTTGGTGATCGTTCTCCAACACAATTTGATGCAGGTGGACACACCTTTGCTCAGAACACGACAAACTTAGATTTCTCTAAATATTTTGACGGCAGTACAACTGGAACTGGCTTTAATGTCGCATTTGGATTAGAATACAAAACAGATAACTTCACCATTTTTGCTGGAGAAGAAGGTTCTTATGGTGCATATGATGTCAATGGGCTTCTGATTACAAGTGCAGATCAAGAAGGAACAGGCCTTGCTGCTGGTTCACAAGGGTTTCCAGGGTATAGTCCTTCGAATGAGGTAGACAGAAGTAGATCAAATATTGCCTTATATGGTGATGTAGAATTTGATTTAACAGAAGAGTTTTTATTAAGTGGTGCATTGAGATTTGAGAATTTCTCAGATTTCGGTAGTACACTTAATTGGAAGCTGGCGACTAGATATTTAGCTTCAGATCAATTGACATTGAGAGCTGCATTGAGTACTGGTTTCCGTGCTCCTTCTTTATCTCAGCTGTTTTACAACCTTAGGTTTACAGGATTTCAAAATGGTGTGTTGACAGAAACATTACTTGCAGCAAATGGTACGCCTGTAACAGAAGGTTTTGGTATCCAGCCATTGAAAGAAGAGCAGTCACTAAATGCTAGTGTAGGTGTGGCTTTTAAAGAAGGTCCTTTTACAGCAACAATTGATGGTTACTATATTGATATTAGCGATAGAGTAGTGATCTCAGGATTTTTTGATGCTGGTTTTTTGAATCTAGGTGTTGATGGAGCGCAGTTCTTTGCAAATGCGGCTGATACCAGATCTTTAGGTTTGGATGTCGTTTTATCCTATAGAAAATCATTGGATAATGGACACGGTTTCTCTGCAACATTAGCTGGTAATTTCAATGAATTGGAAGTCACTGATGTCACAGGTACTGATCAAATTCAAGGTTCTGATTTAGAGACATTCTTTGGTGCAAGAGAGGAATCTTTATTGGAAGATGCAGCTCCTGCCTATAAAATTGCATTGAATGGTAATTACGATATTGGAACATTTAATTTTGGATTAGGAGCTACGCAGTTTGGAGGTGTTAGCTATTTCTCATTCGATAATTCAACAGTCGTTGACTATGCTGCAAAAGCAGTATTTGATGTGACAGCTTCAGTTGATCTTTCTGATAATTTCGACTTAACGCTTGGGCTGAATAATATTTTCAATACATATCCAACTCAGCAAGATGCGAATAATGACACAGATAGTGGTGGATATTTTGATGCCGTTCAGATGGGATTTGGCGGTTCTTATTACTACCTAAGAGCTGGATTTAGCTTTTAATAATTGAATCTGAAATCATAAGCTTTTAAGCTAATCAAAACGAAAAAGGTGAAGGCAGGTAACAAACGTTATCTGCCTTTTTTCATATTGCTATTATCGTTTCTATAATCTTTTCTATTTTCACCAATGCCTCAATCCAAAGCTAAAATAGGTTGGAAAACTGCCGCCTCCGTAGTCATAGCCAATATGATCGGTACTGGGGTCTTCACAAGTCTCGGTTTTCAGCTTGCTGACATAACAAATACCTGGAGCATTATTTTTCTTTGGCTCCTTGGTGGCGCGATTGCATTAATAGGTGCATTCAGCTATGCCGAATTAGGGACGCATTTTCGGGAATCAGGCGGTGACTATATTTTCTTATCAAGAATCTTTCATCCATTTGCTGGATATATTTATGCTTGGATTTCTTTAGTTGTCGGCTTTTCTGCGCCGATTGCGATTAGTGCCTTAGCGATGACCAGTTACTTGAGTCCGCTCAACGAAAATATTTTTACTGATTGGTTTGGCATAGGCATTATTCTTATTGTGACACTTATTCATTCTGTGAGTGTGGGGCAGAGCGGTCGATTCCAAAACATAGCAACCATTTTAAAAATCAGTTTTGTTGTTGCGCTTATAGCCATTGGCTTTGCTTATATACCACAAGAAACCAACGCCTTGAATTTCTCTGACAGTTGGACTTCAGAATGGTATCTGCCAGCCTTTGCAGTATCATTAATTTATGTGTCTTATGCCTATACTGGATGGAATTCTGCCGCTTACATCACAGGCGAAATTGAAAATCCAAGGGTCAATCTTCCCAAAGCATTGATACCAGCAACAATTGTCGTAACGGTCTTGTATGTCTTGCTTCAACTTGTATTTTTAAGACATGCTTCGGTCGAACAAATGAGTGGTCAAGTTGAGGTAGCTACAATTTCATTCAGCAATGTATTCAGTCAGTCAGGTGCGACGTGGATACCAGTGTTTATTGGCATTCAACTTGTCGCAACCATAAGTGGCTATTTGTGGGTGGGATCAAGAATTTCTTACGCAATGGCCAAAGAGAATCCGCTATGGGGATTTCTTGTTTATGAAAATAAGAATGGGATTCCGATAAGAGCTTTGTGGATTCAAGCGATCATTGCAATAGTATTGACATTGACTGGAACATTCGAACAAGTATTACTATACGCGAGTTTTTCTTTGCAATTGATGGGGACATTGACAGTCGCTTCAGTATTGTGGCTCAAACGCTCTGATGATAATTACCATAGTCCAGGTCGACCGTTTATACAAATCATATATATTCTATTTAGTATTTGGGTGCTCGGATTTATGTTGCTTGATAAGCCAACAGAAAGTTTTATTGGACTTGGAATTGTGGCAGCTGGTGGATTAACATATATACTTCAAACTATTTTCTTCAAACCTAAAACTTGAGCGAGAATACCAACTATAAAAAACTTGGTGTGCTGGCAGCGACTTCCCTTGTTGTTGGCAATATGATCGGTTCGGGCATCTTTTTGTTACCAGCCTCTTTGGCTGCATTTGGAGGCATAAGTATCATTGGTTGGATCATTGCTTCTTTAGGGGCAATTTCTTTGGCAAAGGTATTTTCTGCATTATCCGAACGATATCCTCAATCTGGAGGACCTTATATTTATGCAAGAGCAGGCTTTGGTGATTTTGCAGGTTTCTTGGTCGCTTGGGGATATTGGATTTCTGTCTGTGCGACGAATGCGGCGATTACGATTGCCATGTTGAGTTATTTGCAAGTCTTTATTCCAAGTCTGGCCTCTTCGTTGATGTTGTCTGCAGCTATTGGATTTGCGGCGGTTTGGGGATTGTCATATGTGAATATCCGTGGTGTTTATTCTGCGGGCATCGTACAATTAATCACGACATTGTTAAAGGTGATACCCCTGATATTGGTGACAGTCATTGGAGTTTTTTACATCGATTGGTCTCATTTCAAACCATTCAATCTTTCTGGAGAATCTGACTGGGAAGCAATCCTTCAGACCACTTCATTGACCTTATTTGCATTTCTTGGAGTGGAGTGCGCGACTATACCAGCGGAGAGTATTAAAGATAAACAAACAATAAAGCGAGCAACAGTATGGGGCACCATCATAGCCATCATTATCTATATGGGCAGTTCGACAGTCATCCTTGGCTTATTGCCAGCGGAGGAGTTGGTCAATTCTTCTGCTCCATTTGCAGACGGCGCATTTACCATTCTGGGTGAAACAGGTCGTAAGGTCGTCGCCCTTGGTGCGGTGATCAGTACATTTGGTGCATTGAATGGTTGGATTTTAATGAGTGGTCAGATTCCACTTGCCGCAGCAAAGGATAAGATGTTTCATCGTTTGTTTAATGATGTGAATGATAAAGGGAGTCCAGCAAAAGGCATTATTGTTTCGGGAATACTAGTCACCATTTTTTTGATGTTACAATTTGACGAAAGTCTCAACAAAGCATTTGAATTTTTAATTTTATTAAGCACATTGACGGTATTAATCCCATATCTTTTTTCAAGCATCACCTATATTCTTATGCAAAAAGGAAAACCTCAAAAAGGTAGAGCCTTATTCATCGGAGGATTTGCTTTTCTATTTTCTTTATTCGCCATTTATGGTTGTGGAAGAGAAGTGGTATTCTGGGGATTTTTATTTTTAATGGCGAGTTTGCCAATTTATACGTTAATCAAATGGAAAGAATAGAATCATGAGTAAGGAGACAAGTCATTCGGAGTACGGAAAGATCGTGGATATGTATGTCAAGCCTGTGACATCAGCATTTCACAGTCAACAAAAGATTAGCCAGGAATGGACCGACCTTAATTATCTAGGTGAACCCGAATTCAAAAAGGCAGTAGAAGAGTATGACCAGTTTCATTCCATCATAAAAAATGAAAACATCAATCTGCATCATTTTTCGAAATCCGATAAGTTGACACTGGATTCTATGTATTGTCGAGATGCGTCAATTGTTACTGATTTCGGTGTGATTTTATGTCAAATGGGAAAAGACCAACGTCGACCAGAACCGTCAGCTTGCGAGTCTGATTACGTCAAGGACGGATTTGATGTATTAGGCAAGATTACAGGAGAGGGTCAACTGGAAGGTGGCGATGTCGCTTGGATTGATGAAAATACTTTAGCTGTGGCAAATGGCTATCGAACCAACGATGAAGGATTCAGACAACTGTCAGCATTGCTCCATCCACACGGCATCAAAACCTTGCAAGTAGATCTGCCTCATTATAAAGGCACCTCAGATGTGTTTCACTTAATGTCAATATTCAGTCCAATTGATAAGGATAAGGCCGTCGTCTATTCCCCTTTAATGCCCGTCAGATTCAGACAATTTCTACTAGACAAAGATATGCACTTAATAGAGGTTCCAGATGAAGAATTCGAGTCCATGGGTTGTAATGTACTAGCTGTTGCACCAAGTCGCTGCCTGATGGTAACAGGCAATCCAATTACCAAACAAAGGATTCTAGATGCTGGTTGCGAACTCATAGAATATGATGGTCAAGAGATAAGTGTTAAAGGTGCGGGAGGACCTACTTGCTTGACCAGGCCGTTGAAGCGAATAGTTTAGGGCGCTTCGCTTTTAGTCGGCTGACGCCTCTTAGGACGCTTCGCTATTAGGGCGCTTCGCTATTAGGACGCTTCGCTACTAGGACGCTTCGCTACTAGGACGCTTCGCTACTAGGACGCTTCGCTACTAGGACGCTTCGCTACTAGGGCGCTTTGCTACTAGGGCGGTTGAAGCCTATTAGGGTAATTAGTTACAAAAATTATTGTTTACCAAAAAACATTCTTTAATTGAATTTCCCCAGAAGCGAGCCTTAGCGAGCTCCCTAACAGCGAGCTTTAGCGAACGCCCTAACAGCGAGCTTTAGCGAACGCCCTAACAGTGAGCCTTAGCGAACGCCCTAACAGTGAGCCTTAGCGAGCGCCCTAACAGCGAGCTTTAGCGAACGCCCTAACAGCGAGCCTTAGCGAGCGCCCTAACAGTGAGCCTTAGCGAGCGCCCTAATTTGGACAAGTCACACCTTCGACACTTACTGTTCCAACATCATTAATGGTCATTCTAAAACAAGAGCCACCAGGTGAAGTCAGAATCACTCCATAACATCCATTTTTTAGGTATAGATCACCCATTTCAATTTCTGCAGCCATACTTGCAGCTACGCCACAAGCTGAACAAGCCACACAATCTGGCCCTCCACAATCAATTCCTGTTTCATAGCCATTCTGAATTCCATCATTACAATTTGGAGGGGTCGAAATCACGTCGACATCCTCAAATGGCAAATTATCCAGACGATCATTCCAAAAACCACCAACCGTACTTATAAAGGATTGAAACTGATATTGGTCGATTCCGTCAGGAACATTGACAGGAATATCAATAGACAAAGTGATACTTCCGTTTCCAGATACAGTTTGTCTGCCGATACTATAACTTGTATACGGATCGCTATTTTGCTCGAAGACGACAACAAGATCCCTGCTTTCACTTGCCTCATATTCTACAGATACATTTACGCTTTCACCTGGTGTCACAGCAGTCGGACCACTTATATTATTGATTGCATCAGTCAAAGGTTGACCCATAATAACATCTACGTTGTCTTGCGAAAGATTGTCATCTCTATCTGGCCATGATCCACCTACTGGTGTCAAGACGACTTGATATTGATATGCGTCCGTTCCTTCCGGAATGTTTTGAGGTACATCAAGCATTACCGTGAGTGAACCAACTCCAGCATTTACAGTAAAAATGTCACTTGCATAGGACTGAAACGGATCAACATTTTGTTCTAGCGAAACAATCAGATCTTTAGATTCATTTGCTTCATAATCAATCTGTATACTAATATTAGATCCTTGGGAGACTACTTCCGGACCACTTATCGCTGTGATGATGTTATTGACTATGGGTGCTTGTTCAATAACGGAAACGTCTGTAATGGCTTCATTATCAAATCGTTCTTCCCATGTTGCACCAGGTTCTGCAAGAGAGATTTGGAATTGATAGATTCCATTTCCCAGTGGTATGTCAGCTGGTATATCAACATTGATATTCAACGTTCCACTACTGACACTCACAGGCGTCACTGTACTACTGTAAGAAGTATATGGATCTGATGCTAATTGTAATGTGCTGATGATCTCACGAACTCCATTGGATGAATATGTGACAGAGATTGTTTCTGTTGTCCCTTGCTCTACTGTAGTAGGAGCATTTACAGCAATGATGTCATCAGTTTCAGAAGGAGGAGTTCCGCCCCCATTCATTCTAAGCATTTGAGCGGCTAATCCTACAAAAAAGGACTGCCCACTCACTGCTGATTCTGTTTGTGGCCAGTCAGCTCTATCATTACTAAAATTATCAAATTGATCTGGTCCTCCAACCAGTGCTCCTGTTAAAAAATGAGTGTCAAATGTAGGGTTAAAAATATCTCCATTTGGAGAATCATGTGCAGCTCTATGATGAGTCACTCTCACAAAATTATCACTGAAGTCAACCAAATATGACAAACCCAGTGGATTATCACCTAGTATATAATCGAATTGATTCGTGGCAAAATCGATGTAGGTATTATAACTTGGATGACCAGGTCCGCGTAATTCTGCATAATAGTAAGCACAAAAAGACATCGCTGCAGCACCGTGCGCTGGTAAGACTGTGGACCGACGATAGAGACCACCATTCGTATAGCCACTATTAAAAATTTCATTGTTTAACCAATCTTCTGTTACATTATAATATGTCTGATCACCTGTCAGCTCAGCCAATAGAATAAAACTTCCAAAAGCATGATCTCTAAAACTTGGAAACCATCCAGTTGCACCAGATATATTACCAAAATTATTCTCTGCTAAAGTCAGATAACTGGCATCATTAGTCGCTTGATATAACCACAGTGCGCCCCAAACAATATCATCATCATAAGGTGCCTGAGAAGAGTAAAAGGTGCCATGATTAAATGAAAATGAATAGCCCTGAAAAGAATTAACGCCTAAATCAAAAAGATCAATCGCATGATTACGTAGCGACTCACTATAAGCTGGGTCATTATCAAAGACCATGCTCAGACTTGCAAAGGCTGCTGCCATTCCACAAGCTAAGTCTGTCCCAGGATTATTGACATCGATGGAGAAGACTTCTCGGAAATAATCATTCAATTCAGGGGCTTCCCAAAACGAGTGATCTAAATCACCATCTGCGACTTGAGCATAAAATATATTGTTGCCGCTTGGTGGATGACACTTGCTGATGTAATCACCGATGTGTCTGAGATTATTTAGAAAATGTTCTTGATTTCCTGAATTGATGATTTCATTTTCATACTTCAAATATGTCCATGCTAACATCGTGATCGCTTGAGCCATTGGTAAATGAAACTTTGCATGATCACCGGCATCATGCCAGCCTCCTGTAAGATCAATTCCCAAGTAATCGCCATCCGTAGTATGACAATCGTCTCTCCAGGGAATGCGACTCCAGTCAGGTTTGGGTCCACAAATTTGGGCTTCATAAAATTGTAAAGATTTCGTTAGGACCTCATTATGATTCCACTGCTGAGCAGATGCATCAATAGATAAAAAAGTGAAGGTTAGAATTAGTATGCAATTTTGCACAAATGTTTGAATTCTCATGTTTTGTAATTTTAGAGTTGACTTCCAAAATAGTGAAAACTCATTGAGTGGAAAAATCAGTTTGTAACGCTTATGCTTGTAAGCTCTAACTCAACGAGTAAGCTTTGCTAACGGCCAATGAGTGAGCCTGCGAGTGTCCGAAGAGTGAAGCATCTAGCAGTAACAATTCGTCGAATGAATTCGACGGTACATAGAACACAAACTCTTGAAAATAACTATACCAATTCATTGAATAAATTCGACAGTACACAGAACACGAAGGCCCGTAAACGAGTTTACGAGTGAGCCAACAAGCGAGTTTACAAGCACCCCAACAAGTGAGCCTGCGAACGCCCCAACGAGCGAGTTTACGAGCGCCCCAACAAGTGAGCTTTGCGAACGCCCCAACAAGTGAGCCTGCGAACGCCCCAACAAGTGAGCCATACGAACGCCCCAACAAGCGCCCTGAAGCTGAGCTTGCGAACCTTCCAATAAAAAACATTTCACAAATTGATTTATATTAAAAAGAGAGTATATTTGCACCTCTTTACGAAAAAGTCGTAAAAATGTGTAATTGCGGGTGTGATGGAATTGGTAGACATGCTAGATTTAGGATCTAGTGCTTCACGGCGTGGGGGTTCGACTCCCTCCACCCGCACTTTTGAAACAAAGGGCAGATAATACGATACATTTCTCCAGTTTAATCGGATGGAAAATTAGGTTGTATCAATGGTTATATGCTTCCATCATACATCATTTTTACGCTCAATGTACCACCCAGTCTACTGGACTAAAACATAAACATTTCTTCCTGAATAGAAGTCGCTAAAGTATATGAAAATCACACGTAAAGACCACGATGATTTAAATGCAACCATTACATTGGTTGTGGAGAAGGATGATTATTCTTCTCAATTCAAGGATGAACTAAAGAAAAATAAGAACAAAGCACATCTGAAGGGTTTCCGTAAAGGAAAAACACCGATGTCAGCAATCAAGAAAATGTACGGGAAACCAATTTTAGCTGAAATAATCAATAAGCAAATTGATGAAAAGCTATTTGGCTACCTTAAAGATGAAAACATCGATATTCTAGGAAGTCCTATTCCAACTGAAGATCAAGAAATGGTCGATTTTGATGTGAATGATATGTTGGATTACACCTTTGCATTTGATATAGGAAAGTCACCAGTTATTGATGTCACGGGTGTAAAATCAGAAGACAGCTACAGCCAATATAAAATACAAGTAGATGAGAAGCTGATTGATGACGAGATAGAAATGATGCGTAAAAGGCTAGGCGAGAATAAAGATGTGAAAGACTCTATAGAGGAAGACGATATCTTGACCATTAAAGCTTTCGAACTAGATGGTGACAAAAGGAAAGATAAAGGATGGGAGACAGGCTTTACGGTAATGGTGAACCAGATAGCTGATGAAGACCTTAAGAAAGAGGTGTTGAGTAAGAAGATGAATGACAAATTTACATTCAATATTTACGAACTTGAAAAGGACAGTACGCCTGAACGAGTAAAGAAATATCTATTGAATCTTGATGAGGAAGAAGAGAAGGAGATCGGAGAGCACTTTGAAGGTGTAATTGAAAACGTGTCTAGACGTTTTTTAGCAGACTTAGATGAAGCATTTTTTGAAAAAGCATTTCCAGAAGGAGATGTGAAAGATGAAGCTGCTGCAAGAGAAAAAGTGAGCGAGTCTATCTCAAAATTCTACGAGCAACAAACAAAATCTGTCTTATTCAGAGAAGTGATGGAGGAGTTGATGGAGAAGAATGAGGTGACAGTCCCAGATGCTTTTCTCAAACGTTGGTTGGCTTTGACCAATCAAAATGCTACTGCAGAGGACATAGAGAACGAATATGAGGCATTCACCAAAAACCTCAAGTGGTCTATGATTAAGAATAGCTTGGTCAAAAAATACAATTTGGTTGTGGAACCAGATGAATTACGTGCCTTTGTGAAGAAGAAAATTAGCGGCTATATGCAACAATATGGAGGAGGTGCAGGCATGGATTTAGACCCAATTGTGGACCAAATGTTGAGCAATAGAGAAGCAATTGAGAAGGAATATGCAGAGATAGAAGCAGAAAAACTATTTGAACAAATTATAACAGAAGTGACGATCGTTGAAAATGAAGTAACTCAAGATGAATTTAGAGAAATCGTCCAACAATTGAATGAAAAGCAAAATCAGTAAACTTTTCGTACGATTTTTGCTTTATTACTAACATAAAACAATAAGAAAATGATTCCTAAAGATGAGTTTAAGAAGTATGCAACTATGCATCACGGGATGAGCAGCATGCACCTTGAAAAATATATGGCAACAACTGTCCCTAACATTACAGGCTTTACACCTCAAGTTATCGAAGAAAGACAGATGAATGTCGTCGGGATGGATGTCTTTTCAAGATTGATGATGGATCGCATCATTTTCATGGGTGTTCCTGTCAATGACTATGTTGCCAATGTCGTTCAAGCGCAAATGTTGTTTTTAGAATCTACAGATCCGAAAAGAGACATACAGATGTTCATCAACAGCCCAGGTGGTAGTGTGATGGCAGGTTTAGGTATGTACGATACGATGCAGTATGTGGCTCCAGATGTCGCAACAATTTGTACTGGATTAGCGGCCTCTATGGGTGCTGTATTGTTAGCAGCTGGTGAGAAAGGTAAGCGTTCAGCATTGACACATGCTAGAGTGATGATACACCAACCATCCGGTGGCATGCAAGGTCAGTTTTCTGATATGGAGATTTCCTACAATTTGATCAAAGAATTGAAAGAAGAATTGTATCAAATACTAGCTGATCATACAGGGCAAAAAATTGATAAAATAGAGAAAGATTCTGATAGAGATAAGTGGATGACCGCTACCACAGCTAAGAAATATGGACTAGTTGATGAAGTGTTGTCAAGAAAGGCTGCGAGAAAAGAGAAAGCATAAGAATTAGGTTTATTGTACATTGCAAGAGCAAAATTGTAAATTAATAGGATGTCGACATCAAAAACAAGCCCAAAATGTTCCTTTTGCGGAAGAGATAAGAGCGAAGCACTTATCTTAATAGCAGGCATTCAAGGGCATATTTGTGAGATTTGTATTGAGCAAGCTCATGAGATTGTTATCGAAGAGCTCAAACATTCTGACAATAAGAAGATATCCAAATCCTCTTTCAAATTGCCAGAAGAGATCACGCCAAAACAGATTAAAACCTATTTGGATGATTACATCATTGGTCAAGATGAGGCGAAGAAGTATCTGGCGGTTGCCGTTTATAATCACTACAAACGTCTGAAACAAGATACGTTGGGCGATATCGAAATCGAAAAGTCAAACATCCTATTTGTTGGGCAAACAGGTACCGGTAAAACATTACTCGCTAAGACAATAGCTAAATTTTTGGAAGTCCCGTTCACCATCGTTGATGCCACTGTATTTACGGAAGCAGGTTATGTTGGTGAGGATGTAGAAAGTATGCTGTCTCGTTTGTTGCAAGCTTGTGATTTTGATGTGGAAGCAGCAGAGAAAGGTATTGTGTACATTGATGAAATCGACAAAATCGCTAGGAAAAATGACAATCCTTCCATCACACGTGATGTGTCTGGTGAAGGTGTCCAGCAAGCAATGTTGAAAATGCTCGAAGGAACTGAAGTCAATGTGCCACCACAAGGAGGTAGAAAACACCCGGAGCAAAAACTCATTAAAATAAACACAAGCAACATTCTTTTCATCTGCGGTGGAGCGTTTGATGGTCTAGAGAAAGTGATCGCGAGAAGATTGAATACACAGGTTATCGGATTCAAAAAAGACAGTGAGGAGTTGGTGGATAAAGAAAACATTTATCAATATGTCAATCACCAAGACATCAAATCATTTGGACTCATTCCAGAATTGATCGGTCGTCTGCCAGTTCTTACATATCTAGAACCTTTAGATAAAGATACGCTCATCAAAATTTTGACAGAGCCCAAAAACTCCTTAATCAAACAGTACCACAAACTTTTTGAATTAGAAGGCATAAAACTGGAAATTAAGCCAGATGCTTACGAGTACATCGCTGAGAAAGCACTAGAATTTAAACTTGGTGCCAGGGGTTTGCGGTCCATCTGCGAGGCCATTCTCACCGACGCTATGTACGAATTGCCATCTGAAAAAGATGTCTTTGAGTTGGTTGTCGATAAGGATTATGCAGTGCAGAAAATCAGTCATTCTAAATTGGCTCGACTGAAGGTAGTCGCTTAATTCGTCTTTCACATATCTAATTGAACAAGCACCAGTTGTAAAGTTTGCACCTCAAAGTCATTCGTTAATTTTTATTTATACCTCATTTTTTACTACTTTACAGCAAAACGAAAACAATACACTTATGGAAGCAAAAACAAAAAATACCATTGCCACAGTGTTATCAGCTATAGTGGCATTAGGTTTCCTGTTTTTTGGAGGAACAAAATTGATTGGTCACGAAATGATTGTCGAGAATTTTAAGAAGTGGGGATTATCCGACATGTTTAGATATGCCATTGGTGGTCTGGAAATAGCAGGAGCTATTGGTTTATTTATACCTGGCTTGCGTAGATGGGCTGCCTTGGGATTAATGGGCTTGATGATAGGCGCTATTTATACGCACATGTCCAATGGAGAAGGAGTGGCAGGCTCTGGAATGGCAATTGTCATGTTCTTTCTAGCTGGAGCTGTATATCTCTTAAGAAGATAAGCTATAATGTTTAACGAAAAGTATCTTTGCACAATGAAGCAAAGATACTTTTTGCGCTTGTCCTATAAAGGCACAAACTTTTCTGGTTGGCAACGCCAGCTCAATGCGCATACAGTACAAGAGGAGATTGAAGATGCATTCAAACTCCTATTCAAAAGGCAAATTCATATCATTGGATGTGGCCGTACGGATTCTGGTGTGCATGCCATCAACTACATTGCTCACTTTGATCTCGAAGAACCGCTTGATTTTGATCTTGTATTCAAGCTGAATCATATAGTCTCTCAAGACATTACCATACATGAAGTGTTTCCTGTGGATATCACAAGGCATGCGCGATTCAATGCGGTAAAACGTACATACACATATAAGTTGAAAGGTGGCAAAGATTCGTTCTATTCTGACTACGCTTATCACTATCCGATGATCCATCAATTGGATGTGGATAAATTAAATGAAGCAGCCAAATTGTTGATGGAATACAAAGACTTCTTTACGTTTTGTAAATCCAAAACAGATGTGAAGACTACATTTTGCGATCTAACAGTTTGTCACTGGAGATGGATTGCTGAGGATGAACTCGAATTTAAAATTTCTGCCAATCGGTTTTTACGAGGCATGGTACGTCTGATTGTCGGTATGTGTATGAATGTGGCTCTTGGTAAAATAACCTTGGATAGTGTGCGTACAGCATTAGACAATAAGAAGCGAATGGAGAGGGACTGGTCTGTACTTGCTCAAGGATTAACCTTACACGACATTGAGTATCCGTATCCAAGTTCGGTGCATGAATCTGTGTTGAAGATAAGGGAAGGCACGATTGATGAAGTTGTGCGATTAACGCAGTCCATACCAGAATTTATTGATCCCTATTCGGAGGAAGTATATAAAGAACGTTTGGAAAATGTTCCGCATCTGATTTTAGTTGCCGAGAAACAAGGGAAGGTTATCGGTGCCAAAGTCGGTTATGAACGAGAGGCAGATGGCTCTTTTTACAGTTGGATGGGCGCTGTGTCTGAACCATTTAGAGGATTGGGAGTTGCGACAAAATTAGCGGATAGGCAAGAAGCCTGGGCAATGGATAAAGGCTATAAGAGTATCCGAATGAAAACGAGATTTAAGTTAAAAGGAATGCAAAAATTTAATATTGATCGAGGTTTTTATATTACTAAAATAGACGTACGTGACCCAAAGGAGGAGAGTGTTATTTGGATGGAGAAGGATTTATTAATCCAGCCAGATACGATTTTTCAGAAGTAGGAGAGTTATACTAAAAGATAGACAATGTTGAATTTTTAATTTTGAACCTGCCTTCCGGCAGGCAGGTGTTTAATTGAATTTAAGACCAGAGTACTCATTCAATACATATTAGAAATCGACTGAAAGCTGGAAGCATTTGAACTTATAATTTTTAAATGTTGAATGTAATTATACACCTCATTCAACATTCAAAATTCAACATTAACAGAATTGCAATAAGCGCATTATGAAAGTATTCACGAGTATTTTCAACGATGAGAACAGATAAAAGATCAAGTAAGAAACGGTCAAACTATTTTCATTTTGGTATATAAACGCTCTTTCCATTGACATATGTTTCAAGAATTTTTACGTCTCTAATGGTAGTAGGCTCTATTTTAAAAAGGTTTTCACTTAACACAACGAAGTCGGCGTATTTGCCAATTTCTAGTGTGCCTTTTATATCTTCTTCAAAAGAAGCATAAGCTGCTGTTCCAATGACGCAATTTTTTTGTATTTCATATTTTCATTTTTTGAATATATCAATTTGGCAAACATCAATATTATCATATTCTTTTTGAGTTCCGACAAACTTCACATATAGGATTACTTCAACTTTTCTAAACCAATAGCCACAAATCATTCTATACCTATTTCTTCCGATGTTAAAAACAATTCTACTTCGTTGACCTTTTTACGACCACTTGAAGTCTTATTTATTAGCGATAGTGTTTTTATTCAACATCAAATTCGTTTTCTAAAAATTGCCTAAAAGCATCTCTGAATGTTTTTGAGGTTATGTGATCTAGGTATTCATTGGCTGATTTTATGCTACTATAGTATTCATTTGGGTTCTCTTTATAATTTGCGGCTTTAAGTATTTGATTTACTTTAACTAATAGATTTTCGGCTTCTTGTTCTTCTCTGCTTTTAAGAAACCTGATTACTTGATTCCATTTACCAGTTTCACCAACATTAAAATCGTGTCTGACATTTTGTGTTTGATTATGGTCTTCGCAAGTTATATTCCAATATGTTCCAAAGAATCCGTTATTGCTTCCACACCCACATTTATCAGTATATATGAATGAATACCCTCCAAAATCTGTATAACTTATACACGTTGGTTCTCCTATGTATTCGCTTTTATCTTTAGATGCTGTAATGTTTGTAACAGTTTTACTACAACTATACAATGAAAATATAAATAGAAATGATAAATAGTATTTTAAACTCATATTTTTTGACTTTAATATGTAGAATTTATGTTGTTGTTATTTCATGGCTTTATTTAATCATTATCGCTAACACCAAAGGAATATATACGGCATAACATGAGGTAATCATTTAAGTTGAACCCGCACCTACTATATGGGCTAACGCTATGTTTGTCAGTTGCTTAAAAATACTATATAATTGTCAGTCCTTGCGTCCTATTCCTTCTTTCATGCCTAAATTTAGCAAGCTGGTCTTTATGAAGAGCTGTGTAAGTAGGTTATTAGACAAATTACACTGTAATATCTTGGTTTTAGACACACATCTGTGTCCAGCATGCGGTCAAGCCGAAATGGAAATCATCCAAGTGTTACCGCCGATCAGAGGTTCACCTGTCAATATTTATCAAAGACCTATTCAAAAGATAGAATTGTGAAACTGAATATATCCATTCTTAATACTTAATAATGTATACCCAACGGATTTGAGTATGAGCTATTAACTATGAGGCCATTTTTTCAAGATCAAGGCGTAAAACGTAGGAATAGT
>CALLFA010000122.1 GCA_937997635.1 uncultured Saprospiraceae bacterium
CAATCGGCATCCCATCTTTCGGTTGCTGTAGCGGCACTTCCTGAATATTTGGTACATAATCTACAGCAACACTCAAATTAAATTTTTTCAATAGAGCACGGATAACCAATTTAATCTGCATATCCGCGAAAGCATAGCCAATGCAATGATGTTGACCAGCACCAAAAGGGGCATAAGCAAACGGGCATTGTTTGTCTTCTGCACGAGATCTGTCAAAACGCATTGGATCAAAAGAATGAGGGTTTGTCCACACACGGTCGTCTCGTTGTGTTTTATGCATAATAAGGCTGACCACAGAATCTTTAGGAATAGTTGTTCCATCGACTTCTAAAGATGTTGTGAGCTTGCGTACAACTTGTGTCAGCGGAGGTCGCAATCTCAACACTTCTTTGACAACAAGGTTTAATTTTTCATACTGTCTTAAATCTGTTGGGTCTTTAATAGGACTTTGTATACTTGAAATTTCATCTTTGACTTGCTTTTGCCACTCAGGATATTTGGCAAGATAATAAGTCATAAATGTTAATGTAATGGCAGTTGTGTCATGAGATGCCATCAATATGAATATCAAATGGTCGACAATTTCTTTATCAGAAAATTGTTTGCCATTTTCATCTTTGGCAAGACACAATCTACTGAATAAATCATTCCCAGGATTGGCTTTCCTGTTCGTAATTAATTTGTGAAATAATTTGACTAAATACTTGCGTCCTTTTAATCCCTTATAAAATGTTGTGCCAGGTAATTTAATTGGAATTGCAGAAGAAGCATTTACGATGTTAGTAATAGCTGCATTAATGTCGTGGAGCTCTTCGGTATCTTCTAAACCGAAAAACACTTTACTTGCCAATTGTAATGTCAGTATTTTATAAAATGGAAACATTTGATGTGTACCGCTTAGAGGAAGTGTTTCAAGTGCATCATCAATGATCTTAGGCATGATGTCCAAATATCCTTTCATTGCAGGTTTCTTAAATGCATCGAGCATGATGCCCCTGTGATATTTATGTTCATCGCCATCCATCAACATCAAACCATTAGGAAATAATTCTGAAAGTGAAGTCTCCCACGCCTCTTTATTTTCTGTTATGCTGGCATTATCTATGAGTATAAGTTTATTGTGTTTGGGATTTAATAATGCGACACTAGAATTAACCCAAATCTTAACGGCAAAAATATCTCCATAGCTTTGTTGCAATCTAGTGTACATGTCATGTGACCCAGCTAAAAATTCTCTAAAATGACCTATAAAGATATTGCCTTCTTCTCCAGGTAAATGTTTTAGATTTTTAAATTTAAGTACTGCCATTGTGAACAAATAAAAGTAAAATAAGGGTGAGTCAAAAATTAAAATTGCTAAAATTGATATTTACAGTGTATGGTGTGACTTGAGTATAATCTATACCATTCTTATTTTGCATAGTATAACTTGTCTCTTTCATTGTATCAACGATGCTGGTGCTTTATTGAGTTTTTTCTTCCAACTACGATATCCATAAATGGCAATAATTGTAAACACAAAATACTGTAGACTGCTAAAGACCAATCCTTTGTACAGATATAAGGGGACAGATATGATGTCACCAATGATCCAATAAATCCAATTCTCTATTTTCTTTTTGGCCATCAGCCACATACCCACAAAAAATATGGCTGTTGTCAATGTATCTACATAAGCAGTCCAATTGTTCCATTTGTCAAAAACGACATACACTATGATAATAGCAATAAATGTAGCAATGAAGATGATGACAGATTTTCTTTTGTCGACCGAGTTCGTTTTCGTGATAGGGGTATAATGAGTAGCATCGATTTTTCGTGTCCATATATACCATCCATAGATACTCATGCTAAAGTAATAGGCATTAATCAGCATATCGCCCAGTAAGCCGTAGATCATTAGTATATAGACAAATATAGACGTGCTAATGATCCCCGTAGGATAGACAAGAATGTTTTCTTGCTTGGAGAACCATACACTCAAAAAACCAAAAAAAACACCTACCATCTCGAGGATAATCAGATGTTGCGATACGCCAATATATTGTTCAAATATCCATTCAAAAATGGGGCTCATAATCTGATCTATCTGATGTTACAATTTTCATATGGAGCAAAGCCTTTCCTGATTGTTCTAATGCAGGTTTAATCTTTTGTACCAATACCGTCATGACCTCATCGTACTCCCCATAAACCTGTGTACTCAATGGATTTTCTAAGATTTTCAGTCCTGATGCTCTTAGAGATGTAATCAATGCTATTATTGGTGGCTCATAATCATCGGCTAAAGGTGTTAAAGTCAATTCTACTGATATATCCATAAGACTAAATAATGGAGTATTGAAAATGATTGAAAGTAGAAATAAATAAGAGTAAAATAAAATAAGGGTGAGACAATTCCCACCCTTATTTTTATATCATTATTTAATTGTAAAGGCGACTCTAGCAAATAAGTGTCTACCTGCATAACTAAACTGTGGTGATCTTCTAGAATAGACAAATCTTCCACTTGATGAAAAAGTAGAATCTACTTCATCTGGGTATACATCTAAAATGTTATTGGCACCAACAGTGAATTTAACGCCTTTAACATTATAGCCAAGGCTTAAATCTGTGATAACTTTTGGTGAATTAAATGGGTTGATGTCAGAACCATCGAGTAAATTTAAATCACTATCGAAGATAGCTGCACTAGTCGCTTCTGTCGTTTCTCCAAAGTAGGTATTGCGCAAGTAAATATCAAGTCCGCTGATTGATAGTGTATTACCTAAGGTTATTTTTACTCTAGGTACTGCTTGCTCTAAATAAAGTCTACTTGTTTGATCAAAATATGTACCGACTTGACCAGTCTCTTGCAAGATGTCAGAAGAATTAATGCCTTTATCCTGATCCCATCTTGTTCGTGAGAATGTTGCCGCTAAGTCACTTCGCAATAGATTACCATTACCCAAACCAACACTATGGGCAAGTACGATATCCAAACCTGTGGACACTGTGCTAATTGCATTTGCAAAGAATGCAGCTCTTGTCGCCCCTGCCTGATCAAAAATACGGGCAAGCTCATCATTGCCTTCAGGTCCAAATTGTCCTGTAAGTATAACACGATCATCAATAACAACTTGATATACGTCTGCGGTAACTCTCAAATTAGCTGTTGGTATTTTAGCTGTCAATCCTAGACTAATGTTTTGTGATGTCTCCTCTTTAAGTTCAGGAATACCCAATAGCTGAGCAGCTCTTGATGTATTTGAAAATACACCGACTTCTTGCGCTACAGAGACACCATCAACCAAATTGAAAATAGTAGACGTTCTACTAAAATGTATCTGGTGAAGCGAAGGAGCTCTGAAGCCAGTTGCAAAAGCACCTCTAAACGCTAAATTATCAGTAGCCTTATATCTACCTGTTAGTTTATAATTAAAAGTAGATCCGAAATCCGAATAGTTTTCAAATCTCAATGCAGCACCAACCAAGAAAGCTTCTGATATGTCTGCCTCTACATCTATATACGAACCAAAAGACGAACGATTCGCATCAACTTCATTCGTAGGTAAAAATCCAGCAAAGCATTGCGCACCTGAAGGATGAGCTCTTCCCAATAAATCTCGTGATAGTATATTGTCTGGAGTAGCTCCATTCACTATATTTCCATTTTGATCAAAATTGCCAAAAGACAATTCTGAACCAGGAATTACTTGAAAGTTTTCATACCTATATTCTGCACCAAACGCAACATTGATACCAGTAATACCATCTACGGTATCGAAGTATTGTGAAAGATCAACATTACTTGTCGTTTGGTTAAATGAGTGTCCACCTGAATCAAAAGCCGTCGGTGATGACGATCCAAGTGTCGCATTGTGCGTATCTGTAATGTTGAATAAGAAAGAATTGCTTCCAGTCACGGCACTGAAATCAGTTGACCAATTTCCTATTTGACTTCTTATACCGCCACCTAAAGAATTGTCTACAATGTTACTGTTGATTTTAGGCACTGTACCATTTGGATAAATGGATGTCGTCGTTCTGCTTTGAGAAGGCAAACGGTAAAAACAACCTGATTGTCCTCTTCTGTATGAAGAACCACCAAAGGCATACAACTCTGTCGTCTCGTTTATAGGGTAAGAGAAATTTGCAAATAGTTTGCCTCCTCTATTTTCTGACTGTCCGACTCGCATGTTAAAATCAGAACGCTGCTGGCCTCTTGCCGCTAATTCATCAGCCGTCGCATCAAAACCTAGGACATCATTAAGACCATCTAACGATTCTAAGCCATTGAGTGCGGTTAGGGTTTCTTGTCCGATGTAGCCAACTTGAGGTGCGAATTGTTGTATCTGAGCTAATGATAAAGATGTGACATCAATGCCTGGTACTGATGCAGATGCAACTCGCTCAACACCATTCAGACCATTAAATATGCCACCGGTAAACTCGAGCATACGGTTTGTAGATCCTCTGAAGTCTAATTCTCCAGTAAGATTTAAAAATCCTTTGTCTCCGATAGATAAGCCATAATTTGCCCCAAGAACGACATTCTCACCATCGACAGATTTCGTTTCACCTGCGAATGGTCCAATGTTGCTTGTGAAATTTCCTCCGGCTGTCAAACTTACTGCAAGTTGGTCTGTCGCTTCTTTCAATTTAATGTTGATTACACCAGCAATCGCATCAGATCCATATTGAGCAGCTGCACCATCTCTTAAAACTTCAATTTTATCTATTGCGGTAGCTGGAATTGCGTTAAGGTCTGTTCCTACATTTCCACGACCAAATGTACCGTTGACATTTACCAATGAGGTTGTGTGTCTACGTTTACCATTTATCAATACCAATACTTGATCAGGGCCTAAGCCACGTAATGATGCTGGATCAATGTGATCTGTTCCGTCAGATATAGTTTGCGTATTTGATGAAAATGAAGGTGCCGTTTGATTCAACAGTTGATTGACGGATGTCTGAGGAGCAGCACTTGATAGTTTGCTTACATTGATGACATCTACCGGAACAGCAGATTCAAGGTTAGTTCTATTTGAGGCTCTTGTTCCTGTGACCACTACTTCGTCCACCAATACTCCACTTTGCATGTCAAAATTCAATGTTGAAGTTTGGCCATCAATGACTGTGACATTTTGACTCGTTTCACTGTAGCCAACATAGCTCGATCTAATTGTGTAATCTCCAGGCTCTAGTCTGAGTTCGTATGATCCATCTAGATCAGTTACTGTACCTTGTGTTGTTCCGTCCACACTAATAGCGACTCCAATCAATGGAAGATCTCCTTCCATCACCGATCCACTTACAATTCCCTGTCCATAGATGGCAGTGCTTGTAATACATAAAAGTGTAATAAATAAAAATAATTGTTTCATATAGATAGTAATTAGTTAATAAATAGCAGGGGGATGCATCTCCGATACTTGTTTGAATACTTCCTCTAATTTAAGAAAACAATGCTATGTAAGTTGTTTAATCCACGATGTAAGAAACTCTATGCCTACTTTAACTTTTTTTGCGTGCGTTTCTAAAGAAAATGAATCGCCAGATGCTGGTTCAGTAAAGTCTACAAAGGCTAATCGAGCAACTAATTCTTCTTGATTCATTCCAAATGCTGTACCTGGCAATAATGCTACACCAGTGTCTTGCAAAAGACGTTCGCATAGTGATTGTGAGGTAGTAATGCCTTTATCTGACAACTGTTCTTCGTAATGGGAAAAATCGGGAAATAAATAAAAGCCTCCTTGAGCAGGGTATAATTTAATGGCTGTTTTATTTAATTCTGTAAAACAGAAAGAAGAAACTTCCTGCAAAATGGAGGTTTGATAGTGTAAATAGTCTTTTCTGTTATCAAAACTATTGTATGCCACTTTTGCAGCAGATTGTATAGGAGCAGAAGCGCAAGAATAAGTCTCTGAAGCGATGCCGATTAGGGCAGCTTTGAGCATTGGAGATACCTTGTCTCCTAACATGGCGATGCCTAGTCTCCAACCTCCTGCTCCACACCATTTAGATAAGCCAGATGTCACAATAGTATTGGGATATACAGTCATGAATGACTCAGGAGGGCTGGTAAAATGGAGCAAAGAGTATATTTCGTCTGAGATGACGAGTATATTAAATTCCTCCATGACTTCAGCAAGTGCTACCATTTCACTTTTGGTATAGGCTAAACCGTCTGGATTACCAGGATAATTGAGAATGCAAATACTTGCTGTATGTTTTTTACGCGATGCCGCTTCTCTTAAATTTTCAGGAGTGACTCTCCATCTGTTTTCGTAGTTTGTTTCTATGTTAATAAGATGATGTCTGCATAATTCAATTTGAGGTCTGTAAGACACCCAAGATGGTGACGCTACCAATACATCTGCTTGAGTAAACGAACTTAAGATGCTGTATATTAATATTTTCGAGCCTGGAGCTATAAAAATGTTGTCTGGCGTGCAATCAATATTATTTGCCTCTTTGTGAAAAGCTGCTATTTGTTCTCTTAATGTTAGATCTCCTTGGACATGGGTGTATTCTGTTCTATGTGTGGCTTGTGCTGAAGCTTGTATGACCTCCTCAGGCGGTTGAAAAGGGGATTGTCCAAAGCCAAATTTATATATAGTTTTACCTGCTGAATGCAGGTCTTTCATCAAGGTGTTCATGTATAGCGTAGGAGACTCCTCTACTTCTATGAATGAATTAAAGCTCATTTTAGATTTTGAATGATTAAAATATTCAAGTGTGTCATCATCATCTGCAAATCAACTTCGTAAACTGCTGCTGCAATTATATAAAATTACCACCGTGCAACACACCTCCGTCATTTAAGATAACAGAACCAGTGCAGAATGAGCTAGCATCTGAGGCTAAAAACACAGCAAGCCCGGCCATTTCATCAGGAGCAGCCATCCGATTGAGTGGGGTATTGCCGACCAATGTTTTATGTATTTGTTCGTTTTGCCATAATGCAGCACTTAGTTTTGTTTTGACAAAGCCCGGGCAGATGACGTTGACACGAATGTTGTCTTTTCCCCATTCCACAGCTTGATTTTTACCCAGCATAATCAGACCTGCTTTGCTAATGTTGTACGCGGCAAAATTAGGAGATGGGTGCATGCCTTCTATCGAACTAATGTGAATGATGCTGCCTCCTCCTTGCTTTTTCATATGGGGATAACATAGATTGCTTAAGGACAAAGCCGCAGTCATATTGATGTCTAATGTCTTTTGATACGCAACAGGATCCATGTTTGCTACTGGACCGAAATATGGATTGGTACCTGCATTGTTAATCAATACATCGACTCGACCATATTTTTCTACAGTCTTATTGATTAGGTTTTCCTGGTCTTCTTTTTTTGCAACATGACAAGCGATACCTGTCGCTTCCAAACCATCAGCGATATATTGCTCGGCCACTTCATCTACGGCTTCTTGTTTGCGGCTGCTGATGACTACACTTGCACCAGCTTCTGCCAACCCTCGGGCCATTGACTCACCGATTCCTTTAGAAGAACCAGTAATGACGGCGACCTTACCACTCATGCTAAAAAGCTTTTGAATTCGATTGTTTTCCATGTGATTTATTTTCTGCGTTTTACAATAAGTCCTTCTTGTGCTACTGAAGCAATAAGCCTTCCATTTCGATCAAAGTATGTGCCTCTTCCTAGCGTTCTTCCTCCAAAAGTACTTGGGCTATCTAAGTCATACAACACCCAATCATTCAAATCGAAGTCTCTGTGAAACCACATGGCATGATCCAGACTGGTCATGAAATATTCTTGGAAACTAAAGTCTTTTCTGTGTGGCATTATGCCTGTACTCATGATGTTGTAATCAGAAATGAATGTCAAAAGAATGTGCTGTTTTCTAATTCCGTTAGGAACTTCACCTTTGATCTTTGTCCAAATGGAACGTTTTGCTTCGCCATTTTGTGGGTTTACCAGATCGGTGTGTTTGTGCCTCTTCATTTCTATCGGCCAAATAAACCTATTCGTCCAAGCATATATTTCAGGATGACTATCCTTATATCTGAGATTATATTCTTTATCTGTAATTAAGTTATCAGGCTCTTCCACTGATTCAGGAATATCAAATTGATGTTCGAATCCATCTCTGTTTTTTGAGAAGGATGCAGACATATTGAAGATGGCATTGTCGCCTTGCTTAGCAACGATACGTCTTGTCGTAAATGAACCACCATTTCTAATTTTGTCTACTTCATAGCGAATGGGTATATCGTATTTGCCTCCAAGAATAAAATACCCATGAAGAGAATGACAAAAGCGATCTTCAGGGATGGTCTTATAAGCAGCTTGTAACGCTTGGGCAAGAACTTGTCCTCCATACACTCGACCCCATGGCGTATGAAAACTAGACGCTTCGAATACGCATTCTTCGACTTGGTTTACTTCAAGCGTGTTTAAAATGTCAAGGACTGTATACATAATGCAAAAGAACAAAAAAGGGTTGATGTTCAACACATCAACCCTGATAAGAAATGTATAACTTGATTTAGGTTAAATTGCTTCTAACCCCTTTAAATCTGCTAATAGCTGGTCTGGCTTCTTGTAGCCTGGTGCTACTTTGATCTTATTTAAATTTTCATCCAGATAAACCAATGAAGGATATCCTAATCTGCCATTGAGCATTTCGTGTGCCAACATATTGACTCCTCTTCGACCTCCCTTTACCCATTCGTATTTTTTTCCTTTGAACATCACCGGCTGTTTTTGTTCTGCATTAAACTTTACAACATGAAAATTATCATTCAAATACTTAATGACTTCTGGATCAGTAAAGGTGTTTTTGTCCATGACTTTACACCAACCGCACCATGAGGTATACATGTCAATCATCACTTTTTTATTGCTGTTTTTAGCTACAGCTTCCAGATCATCTATTGATGTCCATTGAAGACCACCTTTTGTTGATGGGGTATTGTTTTTCGCAGCTGGAATAGCAGCTCCTGTTCTTAGAGGCTTAGTTGGTATCTTTGTCGCTGTTGTCGCATTTGAAGCACCTGTGTCTGTTCCTTCATTTTTACAAGAAACAACCATCAGAGACACTGCAAATAAGATGATTAGAAATTTGAGGTTATGCATGTACGTAATTTTGATTTAATGGAATATCGCGAAAATACTATAACGTTCGACAATTATCAATTAGTTTTCTTCTATTGTATTTAATTACTTAATAGTTAAATGGGTTATGTATGCTTCCTGACGGTTGAGTAAACCATTTTCCTTGCGAATCCCCCATAAACACGTGGTCTTCGAGCCGTATTCCAAATTTTCCAGGCACACAAATCATTGGTTCTATACTAAACGTCATGCCTTCTTCTAGCACTGTTTTTTCGTACTTCACTATGTACGGCCATTCATGGATGTTTAATCCAATACCATGCCCAGTTCGATGAGGAGTGCCAGGCAATGTATAATTAGGACCTAAATTGCGAATGTGTAAGGCATCTCTTACAGCGTCATCAATAGAAGAACACGTCTTTCCAACAATACAACTCTCGAATGCTATTTGCTGAATGTCGTGTTCTTTATTCCAAATGTCTATTACCTCATCAGAAGCATCTCCAAAGACATAGGTTCTTGTAATGTCTGAGATGTAACTGTGCAATAAACAGCCAGTATCAATTAAAACGACGTCATCTTTTTCTAATGCTTTGGGTTGACGAACACCGTGTGGGAAGGCACTGTCTGGTCCGAATAGCGCTATGCAGAAATAGGAACCATCCGTCGCACCACATACTCGGTGTGCTTCATCTGCGAAAGAACAAATCTCTTGAGATGTCATTCCGATTTGTAAAATTGCGCCTACCGACTTTTGTACTTCAAGTGTAATGCTCATTGCGGTCTGCATAATCGCAATTTCTTGTACTGATTTTTGCATGCGACATCCAGCGGTGATTGGTTTGGCATCCATTAAGTCAAAATCTGTTGCCAGTTGATTGATGCCGTTCGAGATGAAATAGGGAGTTGCTTCATCTAAGCCTATTCGCTTATTTGATTGTAGGTATGAATGGACGATTTCAACGAAAAGAGCATACGGACTTTCATGTTCCTCCCAACAATGTATCTCTCCTTTCACAACCATAAAATCCTGAATAGTACCTTCCTCAAATTTTGGTGCAATGAAATGTAGCTTTCCTGATCGAGTCAATATTGCTCCAACCATGCGCTCACTTTGACCCCATCTCATTCCAGTAAAATAGTAGAGATTTGTGCCAGCGTGTAGGTAAATGGCATCGGTATTGTGCAATTCCATTAACTGACAGGCTTTTGATATTCTATGTTCAAACTCGCTTTCCTGAATAGCTTGTACATCAAATTGCATGTCGGACAATCGCTGTAATTCTTTATCTCTTGTTGAATTTCCTACACCTAGCGTCATAGTTTTGTTATTATTGATTTGTGAGTTTAATAAAAAGCTTCGTCTTAATGCTAATTTAGCTGCTGATATGTTGAGAAGAGTATTTTGGTGTGTTCTACTTTTGGTCTTTGTTTTCCCTTTTACAGGAATTGGCCAAGCCGATAATGGAGCTTGGACAACATTTAGATTAAGAAAACAAATTACACAGAAGACAAGAGTTGATTTCAGACCTATAATTAGATTCAATAATGATGTTTCTGATTATCAAAATTGGTCTATAGATATTGTTGTTAATCACAAACTGTCTAAACGTTGGTCCGTCCAATTCTTATCAAGAACATGGTTTTTACCCAACTCACCTGAAGGTCAATTTTTATGGGCAGACATTACACATCAAGCCAATACAAAGTTTTTTTCCATCATAAATACCCTCAGATATCATGGATCTTTAGATACGAATGAGATAAATCCAGCGGATTTTGTCAGATTTCAAACCAGAATTGTGCCTTTCGTCAATTGGAAAGTCAAGCCATTTTTTATGGCCGAACCATGGTACCAATTAGGTGAGAAGGATGCTTATACGCGTTTTCGAATAGAAGGTGGCTTCAACATAAAACTTGATGGCTTAAACAACTTTACTTTTCTTTATCGTCGACAAAATTCTATTGATAGAGTGCCTAGCAATCATCAAAATCACTATGTGTTGACACTGACTCGAAAGCTGTAGGCCGTCGCTTACTTTTGCTTTATTTATTCAAATAATTTTATCTTAGGTTTAAGAAAGGCGATTTGTTTTCGCATCAAATTGAATTATCGAATGATGTCAAAAAACACGCCTTATAAACATCAGCATAATGAACCCATCCAGCGATTTTAAGCAATTCGAAGGCATGCAGGAAGAGCAGCTCCCTGTGGCAAAACACAAACTCCATGACTGGACGCATTTTGCAGGTGTATATGCCGCAGAGCATGTCGCCGCCACAGAATTTGTCATAGGAGCCACCTTTGTGTCACTTGGCGCAAAGACAATGGATATTATTCTTGGATTGTTGATCGGTAATATTTTGGCCGTACTAAGTTGGACTTTAATTACCACACCTATAGCAGTAGATGCAAGATTAAGCTTGTATACGTATTTGAATAAAATTGCAGGGGATCGAATGTCCCAACTGTATAACTGGGCCAATGTCATCATATTTACAGTCATATCTGCAGCAATGGTAACTGTATCTGCAACGGCTGTACGCTTTGCATTTAATATTCCAGCTCAGCTGAATTGGTATCCCACTAATATTTGGTTTGTGCTGATTGTTTTAATTGTGGGGATGGTTGTGGTATTTGTTGCTATTTATGGCTTTAGTGCAGTATCAGAATTTTCTGGTGTTTGTGCTCCATGGTTGTTTGTCATGTTTGCAAGTGGAGCTTTGGTGTTGATGCCAGCATTGTCCTTGGATGTCATTGGTAAAACGCTTCCAAGTGGTTGGGCTGATTTTGTCAATATTGGCAATCAATCCATTTGGACAGGTGTCAATAGTGATGGAGAACCAGGCATTGGTATACTTGAAGTCATTGGCTTTGGTTGGGCGGCAAATTCGATTACACATTTTGGGTTGATTGATATGGCCTTACTTCGATTCGCGAAAAAGAAATCATATGGATTGGCAACGAGTACAGGGATGTTGTTCGGTCACTACATTGCTTGGATTGCTGCCGGTATCATGGGGGCAGGAGCAGCTGTTATTTTGGGTAAAACTATTGTCGAATTAGATCCAGGTGATGTTGCGTATTATGCATTGGGTTGGTCAGGATTTGTGATTGTGATTGTTGCTGGTTGGACAACCGCCATTACGAATTTGTATAGGGCGGGACTTGCAGCACAAGCGATATTTAATAGGATCTCGCGTCGATCTACAACCTTGGCTGTTGGCTTAGCGATGGTTGTTGTTGCGTGTTTTCCATTTGTGTTTTCACAAATACTGCCGCTGTTGACTTATGCGGGCTTGCTTGTTGTTCCAGTTGGAGCAATTGTATTTGCAGAACATCAGCTATTTCCTAGAATTGGAAATACAAGGTACTGGTCCAAATTTCAAGATTACGCACACAGTATTCCTGCAGTTGCTTCATGGGGTCTAGGCTTAGTTTTTGGTTTTGGCCTCAATCTTTTGGATGTCATGTCATTTTATTATTTGTTTATACCGACTTGGTTTTTCACCATAATCGTATACACGATATTGGCAGGTATTTACGGAGCAAAAAAAGCTTATCCTGAAGAAGAAAAGAAAGAAGAGCAGTATAATCAGCGTGTGGTTGACTACCAACGTCAACTTGCACAACATGAAGTCTCTTTACAACCAGATACTTCAATGTTATCCAAAGCATTGAAATTAGTGTCTATGGTGGCTCTAGCAGTTACCTTGTTTCTGGCAATTAAAGTGTTGTGGGGCAGTGCGGATGAAGCTGCCTATATCGCTAATCGCGAAGTATTTTACAGCATTGGATTTATCTGTACTGTCATCTATTTCATCACGGCGTATTGGGCAATGAGGAGAGGGAAGATTGGTAATAATGCTTAATGTTTAATTTTAAATGTTTAATGTCGTCCACAACATGTAGTCTCCATGGGACAAAATTGAACTTACATTTAGGGAGCATGATTTAGTATATTCCGTACATAACGGTACTGTTAAACAATTCTGTTTAATCCGATAAATCCGTGATGTATACAGAAGAAGATTACTTCAATAACTCGCTCGGCTCATCATCCATCTCCAACACTAACTTCCCGCCTTTCACCAAGTCTTTGTGATAGAAAATCGGTTTAGTCAAAGTAGTCCCATTCAATTCTGCGGATTTCACATATACATTTTTGGATGAAGTATTTTTTGCTTCAATGACAAACTGTTTGCCAGGATAATAATTCTCATTTAGGTGAATCGTGATTTTATTAAAAATAGGACTTCCTAGATCGTAGCTTGGTTCGATAGCTGTTCCGCCACGCATGGAGAATAATCCCATTTTCATTATAACAGCTAATGAGCCCATCAATCCTTGGTCCTCATCTCCGCTGTAACCATAATCAGGAGAAATGCCACTGTATACTTTTTCGATCACTTGCCGACTCCAATATTGTGTTAACCAAGGAGCATCGGCATAGTTAAATAAAAAGGCTGTTTGCATGGAGGGTTGATTTCCATAATTTAAATATCGCCGCCGGTTTTTAGCTTGCTCTCCTTTATCGTGGCTTTTAGCTGAAGTGAAATCATGCTCTTGAGCCATCTCAAATGACTTGTTTAGTTTTTCTACAAAGGCCTTTTTGCCTCCGATCAACTCAATCAAGCCTTCCACATCTTGGGGAACAAACCATGTGGATTGTGCTGCAGTTGCTTCTACCCAACCATGGTCGTAACGTAAAATGTCGACATCCTCCTCCCAGGTCCCATCAGTATTTTTTACCCACATCCAACCAAGTTCCTCATTCCAAATATTGTTGTAATTCTGCGCTCTTTTATTGTACATGTCATAATCATCTTCATGACCTAATGCCTTTGCCAATTGACCCAAAGTCCAATCTTGATAAGCATTTTCTAAGGTCTGTCCAGAACCATCTTGATGAAAACCATTTGATTTTTCATCCAAGGGGTGTGGAATATAGCCTTTGCTTAAATAATGCGACATGCCACCACCCACATTCGTCTTGTGTTCGTAACCGGCCTTTGCCATCATACCTTTTTCAGAATGATTTTTAACCAATCCTTGATAAGCCTTATCGACGTCAAAATCACGAATTCCTTTCATGTAAGCGCTGACAATAAATGGGGTAGAAGAAGCACCTGTCATTACATAAGTATAATTTCCGCCTGACGGGCCTCGTGGAATCATACCTCCATCGTCATACATCAGCAGCATTGAATTTATAAACTCTTCACTCACTTTAGGATATACTAAATGCCAAAGCGTATTCAATGTCCATTGTGCTCCCCAGAAAGAATCTGAATTGTAATGGTTGAATTTTGGTTTGCCATTGATGTCAAGAGGGATTTGGCCGATTCGAGGCTCGTCGCCAGTCATATCGCAGTATTTTCCATCGATATCGCTTATAATTCTACGCCCCTGTAAAGCATGCCACAAATCTGTATAGAAACGGCGTTGTTCTGTATCTGTCCCTCCTTCAATTTCGATTTTATTCAACCAATTGTTCCAGTCTGTTTGTGCATCTGCAACTGTTTGGTCAAAATCCCAAAGTGGTAATTCTGATTGAATATTTAATCTGGCTTGCTCGGTACTGACATATGAAATACCAACTTTCATTAATCGTTTTTCGTGATCAGAAGTAGAAAAGCTAACAAAGGCTCCTGTTTTTTCACCTTCAATTTCGTCCCCTTCTGTTAACTGTCCATCTTTCCATGTTCCAAACGAGTCAAAGTCTTTATCAAATTGTATGACATAATAGACAAAGGTAGCTTTAGGTCTACGCCTGGTGGGTGCCATCAAAGCATATCCCGCTATTTCTCGATTATTGATCTTTTTTGCAAAAGCTCTTTCGGTATCATTGGGCCCCAAAAACGTAGAAAAATCGACATGAATATGGCATTGCTCTGATGAGGGGAATGTGTATCGATGAAAACCAACTCTGGTTGTGGCTGTTAGTTCAGCATTTATATCATAATCATCCAAGTAGACTTGATGGTAGCCTGCTTTTACCACCTCCTTCTCATGAGAAAATTTAGATCCATACCTATCAGGCCCTAAATGCCCTTTGAATTTTCCAGTTGTTGGTAATACTGGGATTGCAGACAATTGCCAAGCGTGGACATGACTAAAACAACGAATGGTATCTTGATTATACCGATAACCAGAATTCCAAGCACCATTGATGACCATGTCGGGACTCAAGTTGACCATCCCGAATGGACGAGTCGCTGAGTTAAAGAAAAACCAACGTGAATTAGATGAGTCAACTAAGGGTTCAACTAAATCTACAGGCCTTGGTTTTTTGGTGGCAGGTTCGGTTACTACTTGTTGCTGGACTTCAGGCTCATTTACTATTTGTTGTTTTTTGCTTTTACAACTTGTGAATAAGAGCAACAGAATGAGGAGTAGATTGGAGGTGCTATTCATATGTTTCATTCAATGATGCAAGTTGCAAATTTGCAACTGCATTGAAGTTAGAAACAAATTTTTGGAATTGAAAATTTGTTCAATTCAGATTGGTTGAATGGCACAAGTTAAAAACTCGCAACTGCGCATATGGTCAATGTGCAAGTTGTAAACTCGCAACTGTGCATATAGTCAATGCTCAAGTTGCAAACTCGCAACAACTGCTCTTATGTTCAATGTTGCAAGATACAAACTCGCAACTGCGCAAGTTGTAAACTCACAACTGCTCCTATGTTCAATGTTGCAAGTTACAAACTCGCAACAGCTCATTATATGGCCCTAAGCCGCTTTATACCTGAAGGTTTTATACCTTTTCAACTGCTTTGCCAATTTGGTCAAAGCATTGTCAAACGCATCGTGGTGTTGAGAACCTGATGCAGATGCGAAAATTTCTTTTCCTTTCAGACGAACGTGCAGTTTAACTTTTTTGGTTGGGTGTTTTTGGCCTCGTAAAAAGACTTGAATGGATTGGATGAAGAGATATTTATCAAAATACTTCTGGCATCTATCTTGCGCATATTTCTCGAAAGAGTGTTGCGCTTCACTTGAATCTCGGACTATCTTTATATCCATAAAAAAACAAATTTAATTTTATAAAACATCAAAGTACATATACTTAAATTGGAAATCAAGAATTAAAGAACAATAATTCTAATTTTTTTGAATCGTGAAAATTTGTCTCCTTTTCTGGTGTATTCCTCTAATAAAATAAAGAGCTCATGAATAATTCTTTAAATTGTCTGCAAAATTTCATTTCATGAAAGGCTCCATCTTTATTCGGATGATAATCATATTGGCTATCTATTTTGGCTTAACCTATTTTGGCGGAGATATCGGTCGGAAAATCATGTATCCTGTTCGCTTGTTTGTTACATTTCTACATGAGTTCGGGCATGCACTTGGAGCTGTGATTACCGGTGGTTGGGTAGAAGAAGTACAGATCAACCAAGACGGCAGTGGCTGGACTCGATCAGCAAATGGCAATAGACCGGTGACAATCATGGGCGGTTATCTTGGTAGTGCCATTTTTGGAAATCTATTGTTTTACATAGGTGCTAAAGTGAAAAGCTTGATTAAACCGATGATATTTGTTTTGGTTATAGCGATGTTGGTAACCGCTTTTTATTGGTTCAACTCTTTATTTACTACTGGTGTGTTGGTCGCATTCTCAGCCTTTCTATTGTTCATAGCATTGAAAACAGATTTTGGTAGAGAGGTCCTCATGTTTTTAGGTCTTGCAAGTGTCTTGTACATCATACAAGATTTTAATGTCGGACCCAGATCAGATTTGAAAGCTTATGAGGAAGTCATGGTATTTATTCCAGCTAATGTGTGGATGTACATTTGGTTAGGAGTAGCGATTTTACTTTTTGTCTTCAATTTGCGAATCTTATTTACAGGCACTAATAACGAATCTGAAATAGCATGAATGGTGAACGATTTTTGACAGACATAATC
The DNA here is from genome assembly GCA_937997635.1 of uncultured Saprospiraceae bacterium. Lineage (GTDB taxonomy): Bacteria > Bacteroidota > Bacteroidia > Chitinophagales > Saprospiraceae > CALFUK01. Next base: position 16,981 of record CALLFA010000122.1, read on the forward strand.
AAGCAATTTAGATACTATAAAATTCTTGGCGATAAAGCCTTAGCACAAGTGACTGATGAAGAATTTTACTTCCGTGAACATGATGATCTGAATAGTCTTGCCATTATTGTCAAACACATTTGTGGTAACTTGCTTTCTCGCTTCACTCAATTTAAAACAACAGATGGAGAGAAAGCTTGGCGCAGAAGGGAAGAAGAATTTACATTACATCCCACTGTCAGGTCAGACATGATGGAAATTTGGGATAAGGCTTGGACTGTCTTATTTAATGAATTGGATGATCTTCGAGCGGATGATCTTGATGAGACCATTATCATTCGTACCCAACCTCATAACATATCTACGGCCTTGATCAGAGCTTTAGCCCATATTTCTAATCACATAGGACAGATTGTGTTGCTTGCAAAAACATTTAGGAAAGACGAGTGGGAAAGTCTGTCTATTCCTAAAGGTCAATCAGACTCCTTTAATAAAAAGGCGACAGCGTCAACAAAACCTGACCATTACACAGATGTTTTATTAAAAGAGGATTAGATGAATTATGCGCAAGGTTTTATGCCAAAAGGAGACTGGTTTGACTGATTTATTACGTAGAAGTTTTGTCTGTTGTCAAGACGAAAAACGCAGTGAATGCAGGTATTTACGAGTATTTTCATCGATGAGAACAGACTATTTTCATTTTGGTATATATGACTTAATTAACTGTAAAATTGCTTGGCGATTCTTTTCATCAATATAATGCACTATATATGTAAATCGAAAACGATGCCGTGCAAGTAGATCAGAAATATAAGGAAAGAAAAGATGCATTTCATACAGAAGCTGAATCTTTAGCTCAAACAGAAAAGAGACTCTCCTTTTTCCGTCTTGTTTGCTTTTTGGTCTTTCTAGCAGTCATTATTGTATTGTTTCAATTTCATTGGATTGCAGGTGTTGTCAGCATTTATGTTGCTTTCTTTCTATTTAAGCTAATTGTCAAGAAACATGAACAAACAGCCTATGCGCATACGATAGCGAAGACTTTGCAGACAATAAACAGCAATGAACTTAAGGTCCTTGACGGAGAATATTCACAGCATGATGAAGGACTTGAGTTCCAAGACATCTCACACAGGTACACATCTGATTTAGATATTTTTGGAAAAGGAAGTCTATTCCAACATGTTACTCGTTGTCAATCTTATTTTGGCAAATCAGCATTAGCTTCTCTTTTTCAAGGAAAAAATGTAAATGAGGAAATCCATGGTTATCAGCAAGCAATCCAAGAGCTCGAACCAATGATTGAGTGGCGACAGAGATTTCAAGCCATAAGTCAGGTCGGTATGAAGGAAGACCAAATTGACGGGTCTTTCTTAGAATGGTTGCAAAGAGATGCAGAAATAGAATTTAAACCTGTTTTCTTTTTTATCATTCCTATAATTACCATAAGTCTGCTGATCCTTTTTGTAAAATTTCTGCCTTGGCTGAGTTATCTCTTAGCGTTTGTGCCTGCCGGAGTGTTTGCCTTGAGAAATGCCGAAAAAATAAATGAATTTGAATCTGGTTCGTCAAAACATGCAGAGGCATTACAGGCATATGCCAAAGCTTTTGAATGGATCCAAACTGAGAAATTTGTAATTGAAAAAAATAAGCAACTCCAGCGTTTACTGATACAGGATGGTGTAGGAGCGTCATCAAAAATTAAAAAGTTGTCCTACATTTTACGCCAATTGGATATGAGGTACAACTTTTTTGGTTTGGTTATAAATGTGTTGTTTCCGTGGGATTATTATTATTCCTATCGATTACAGTCTTGGAAAAACGAACATAAAATAAGTGGACATGTATGGTTTGAAGCTTTTGGAGAATTTGAGGCTATATCGTCACTGGCATCGCTTGCTTATAATAACCCTGAATGGACATATCCTACATTGACTGAGAATAAAGAATTTAAGGCAATCGATATTGGTCATCCATTGATTCATAAAAGCAAGCGAATAGCAAATGATTTTCATGCAGCCACACAGAACCACATTAAAATTGTGACTGGGTCTAATATGGGTGGAAAGAGCACATTTCTACGGACCATAGGCTTGAATATTGTACTGGCCAATTGTGGCTCTAAAATTTGTGCCCTTAGTTTGACATTGCCTTACTTGGATGTATATACAAGCATGCGCACACTGGATGCCTTGAACGAAAATACTTCTTCCTTTTACGCTGAACTCAAAAGATTGAAGACTGTCTTAGATGCTGTCGACGAATCAGATAACGTGTTTTTTCTCCTAGATGAAATTTTGAAAGGCACAAACTCCAACGACAGACATACTGGAGCTAAAGCCTTGATTAAAGGTTTGCTAAAGAAAAATGGAGCTGGCCTTATTTCCACCCATGACCTTGAATTGGGTAATCTTGCTCAAGAACACCCAGATCAGCTCGAAAATGTGTGTTTTGAGGTTGATATAAAGGGAGATGAGTTGTTTTTCGACTACAAATTGAAAAAAGGTGTATCTAAAAGCTTCAATGCGACACACTTAATGCGGAGTATGGGTATTGAAGTTTAATACTTTTCAGGAATTAGTTTAATTTTGTTTAATCAAGATTATGTTCTAATGAAAATATATACACTATTGTTGGCTTTGATACTAATGGTATTGTTGTCATGTACATCAAAACCTGAAAGACCAAGTGCTATCCTCACTCCAGAGCGAATTGCTGCAGCAAATTCGGCAGAACAAGCGAATGCTGCTGTATTAGCAACTACTGGATCTGTACAGCACTACTATTGTGCGAATAACTGCGCAGGAAGTGGCGGTGATGCTGCTGGTACTTGTCCTGTATGTGGCAATGAATATGTACACAATCAAGCATGGCACAATCAACAGCAAAATAGTGTATCGACAACTACAACGAGCAGTGATGGTTCTACAGTTGTTGGGGGTACTCCTCCCGTACAAGCACCTGCAGAGCCACCTCAAAATTCAGCTGGTGTTTGGCATTATACCTGTCCAAATGGCCATGCAGGCGGTGGTGGAAGTGCTACGCCTTGTTCTGTATGCGGGACTACACTTGTCCACAATACCGATTATCACAACTAGTCATTTTGGTTTGAATGTCCCAATCAGTGGATAAATAAACGAACCATCAATGTAATGAAAAGCTTCACTATACATATATTGTGGCTTTAAATAGCTTAAGACCTATTTAGAATAAGACAAATGGCTAACGATAAACTACCTCAGGCACATATTTACTATACCATTAATCCATTTAAGTGGTTTAGATTGTTACGTGAAAATGGTGTTAGCAGATCAAAACTGGGAGAAGCGTTAAAAATTAGCTTCTTTTCGATCATTTCATACCCAATACAACTGCTAGACCGTGTTGCTGTGTTAATTAAGAGTAGAAATCTAGTGCAAGATGAAGAGCCAGTTTTCATTGTCGGACATTGGAGAAGTGGAACGACATACTTGCATTATCTCATGGCTAAAGATGATTATTTTGGGTATTTGTCACTTTTTCAAGCGTTTTTGCCAAATATCACAACCATCGGAGGAAAGTTATTTAAACATTTTTTCAAGCCTCTTGTCCCAGGAAAACGTCCTCAAGACAACATTGAAGTAGATATAGACGTACCAGCTGAAGAAGAAAATGCTGTTTCTACATTTGCAATGGAAAGCGCAAGTCACAGTTTCTGGTTTCCGAAAAACGAAAAGTATTTTAAACACTATGCTCTCTTTGAAGATACTTCTGAAGAGAATTTTAATGGATGGAAAAAGTCGTACCAACGATTAATGACAAAGGTGGCTATTGCATTTCCTGGTCGAAAGCCATTAATCAAAAATCCGCATAATTCTGGTCGGATACCTCAATTATTGAAATTGTATCCAAATGCTAAATTCATCCACATTCATAGAAATCCGCTGAAAGTGTTGCCATCTACACATTTGATGTACGATAAAGTAGTCACCACTCAATTCTTACAGGATTTTACAGAAGAGGAATTGCACGACAAGATTTTCTATTATTATAAATCTTCAATGACAAATCTGCTGAAAGACATTAAGAAAATACCTAAGCAGAATTTATATCATCTGAAATTTGAAGACTTTGAATTGAATCCGTTATCAGAATTAGAAGCAGTGTATAAACAATTCGGATTTGGTCATTTCGATAAAGTGTTACCAGTGTTTCAAGACTATGTAAATTCTAAAAAATCTTACAAGAAGAACAGCCATAGAGAATCTCCAATCTCTACGGAACGAATTTTAGAAGAATGTGCATTTGCTTTTGAAGCACTTAATTATCCAATGCCAAAGACCCAAACAATGAAGCCAAATACTAAGTTGGCAAAGGCGAGATAGAAATGTATCAATAACAAGTCGTTAATACAAAAAACCTCCTCCAATTGATATTGAAGAAGGTGTAATTATTAGACAAACTTATTTTTCTAAATCCTATTTATTTTTTGTGTAATAGTCAAACACTTTAGTAACAACAGCATCTCCAAGTTTTGTATAATCGCCTCTGAGGATTTTTTCTTGGTTTGCCATACCTAAAAATAATGCGTCAACAGCACGTTCGGATACAAAGTCAGATAAATCATCCTCCACATCATCTTTAGCAAATAAATTGTAGGCGCTTGTTGCCATTGGCCAATATTTGATTACATCATGCTTGTTTAATTCGGCGTCCATTTTTTCACTGTATCGTTTTTTTACGGTTGTGTACATGATCTCTTTTAGTACGCTAGTAGCTGCATCTTCTCCACCAGTCACAATGGCAACAGCATCTTTAAATTTGACTTCTTTGATGGCGTCTTTCATGATGCCTTCGCTTTCATTAGCAGCGACTTCAGAGGCTGTGGTTACTGCCTTTTGGATATCATCAATCTGATCTTCAAGGCCTAATTTTTTTAATGTTTGAAGTACAGGTTTTAGTTCATCAGGTAAAGCATCTTCTCCTTGTTTGAGCGTTTGCAAAGTACCTATTGCTTTTGATGCGCTATTGTTCAATATTGATTTGATGGCGTTTACAGTCTCGAGTGCAGTTGGTTCGATCAGTACATTCTTTAATGTCGAACATGCGGAGAGACAAATTGCAAGACACGAGACGAGCAATACATTTTTCATTAGTTATTATTTAGTATATGAATAAGCTTATTAAGTTTTTATTGAGGCAGCAAAGGAAAGATAAAAGTATAACTTTTTGTTTAGTTGAAAAGTTTCAGAAAGTATAAATATATGGGCGTTCCTCCACCGTAATTGTCTAATTTGCCTGTTGGTTTAATTATCTGTACATATACTATGGAAGCTATTCAAGAAATAAAAGAATTCTTTGAATCAAAATTTGATCAAATCACTGCTGAACGAAAAGCATTATTACAAAAGTGCGCTGTTTCGATTGCGAATCAGATAGAGAAAGAAGATGCGACAAATCTTGTGGTCATCTGCACCCATAATTCAAGAAGAAGTCAGTTAGGCGAGTTGTATCTAGCTACCGCTGCTCATGCTTACGGGATAAATAACATCAAGAGTTTTTCCGGTGGTAGTGAAGCCACAGCATTCAATCACCGTATGGTCAATGCTGTTCTCAGAAAAGGATTTTCCATTCAGTTATTAGAAGCTGGTGAAAACCCTCGATATCAAATCTCTTTACACGATCATCTGTTTGAAAATGAATTTTTCTCAAAAGTGTATGATCACCCATTTAACCCAACAGAAAATTTTGTAGCCATTCTTGTTTGCCATTCTGCAGACGAAGCATGTCCGAGTATTCTAGGAGCATCTGATCGATTCTTCATTCCTTATGTGGATCCTAAAATGTCAGATGATAGCCCGAAGGAAGCGGAAGTCTATGATGCGAAGGTTGATGAGATTGGTGCGGAGATGTTTTATTTGATTAAGCAACTTTGTTAATGCTTAATTTTTAATGCTTAATGTTGAATGAGTAGTGTAGGATATGTATCAAATATACGAGAACTAAAAATCCTATTGACAATGTTGATGGTTGATGGTTCAGTTGAAAGTTAGTTGATAGTAGTGAAGGATATGTATCAATTATACGAGAAAAAAATCCCATTGAATTTTAGATGGGTGTCAAAGCTCATTAGAACAACAAACAAAATCCTAAAAATCCTAGTGAAAGAAAAATGATGAAAAGTGTTTAATTTTTTTAAAGTTGCAGACCTACAATTAAGTATATTCTTTCTAATGACGCGAAGGCGAAGGAGTAGGTAAGGACGAAGGTGTAACAGAGAGACTCATTCATAATAAGAAAAAGCCACATGAAAAATGATGGCAAAAAGGTTTGCACGTACAGAATCCCACATTCAACATTAAGCATTAAAAATTCAACACCTGCCTACCGACAGGCAGGTCGATAATACACTTCGATAATTCACTCAAGGATGTGCCGCCACCCATACAGCCCCATCTTCAAAAAACTCCTTCTTCCATATGGGGACCGTTTCCTTTAATGTATCTATGGCGTATTCGCATGCTTCAAATGCAGCCTTTCGATGTGGAGTAGAGACAGCGATA
>CALLFA010000123.1 GCA_937997635.1 uncultured Saprospiraceae bacterium
ATTAAAACTAAAAGATCAACACACTTTACATTACCATCAGTGGAAGGCTTGTCCTTCCTCTGATTTTTTATCAAGCAAAAGTCACCACTGTAATCGTTCCATCTAAAAGCACTAACAGCTAAAAGCTAACAGCTAACAGCCAACAGCCAACAGCCAACAGCTAACAGCCAACAGCCAAAAGCTAAAAGCCAACAGCCAAAAGCCAAAAGCTAAAAGCTAACAGCTAACAGCTAACAGCTAAAACCTAACAGCCAAAAGCTAAAACCTAATAGCAAGTTTGTACCTTGTATTGCATAAGTTAGTCATATGCCCACACAAATATCAGCCTACGCCAAAAAGGAATTCACAGCCCATTCATCAGAAGGCAAGCCCCTTAGCCATGATGTTTACGAACGTGGAAAAGGTAAAGTCTGTGTCATTATACAAGAGCTTCCTGGTATTGGACAAGAAACACTCTGTTTAGCAGATACCTTTGTTGAGAGGGGATACAAAGTGATATTGCCACATTTATTTGGTCCCATTGGGAAGACGAGTGTAGCAAGTAACTTGTTTCGCGTCTTCTGTATGAGAAAGGAATTTCGTGTATTCGCAAAAAACGAATCTAGTCCTATAGTGGATTGGCTTAAAGCATTATGCAAAAAAGTTAAAGAAGAAAATAACGTGAAAGGAGTTGCGGTAATAGGCATGTGCCTGACTGGAAATTTTGCAATTTCGTTGATGGCAGAAGACGCCGTTCTAGCAGGATTCGCAAGTCAACCAGCAATGCCATTCCAAACACAGAATGCCTTGCATATGTCTGAAGAAGATGTCACAAAAATCAAATCAAAACTTGATGTCGTTGGCCCTATGCATTGCGGTCGATTTGAAAAAGACAAGTTATGTACTGCTGAAAAATTTGATCTGATTAACCGTAAATTTAATGATGACAAAGAACGAATCATTCTTCACGAACTACCTGGTAAAGGTCATTCGATATTGACCATAGACTTTGTTGATGAAGCAGGTCATCCAACCAAAAAAGCACTAGAGGACGTAATGGAATATTTTGATGATCAACTCGGGTAAGTGTCGAAGCGAGATGTATCACAACCCTCCGTTTACTAAAGAGAGACGCTGGCAGCAACTCGCCCAAATGTCTTAAAGTATAACATACCTTTACGTTTAAAGCTGTATCTTGAAAATCTAAACTCTTACCAATGATTCTTTTGCAATTCAAGCAGAAAGATCAATTTCCAAAATTAGCTTTGTTTGTCCTATTGTATTTTTCTGGTATAGCTGGCCTCAAATCACAATGTGATTGTCCATATCCTACATTATTTATTCATGGCTGGACAGGTGATTATACATCATGGCAACCATTTTATTCCGATGCTAATGTTGTACAAGCATGGGGAGGATTGGCTGATACCTATGACGCCGTTTTGAATGCCAATGGACAATCAAATGCATTTGGATCAGATAATGTCCAGTCAACAACAGATGATGACGCCTTGTTTATGTTTAATAATGACCCGAATGATTTAATTCCTGGTTGTCTCTATGCCATAGATTTTGACTGGTATTGGAATGAAGACCAAACTAATCCCAATTTAGAAGGCACTGCTGCTCCGTTCGGAGAATCAGATTCTAATTCAGCATCTATTGAGAAACAAGGGTGGGCAGTAAGTGAAGCAATTAAAGCAATCCTAGCAGCAAATCCAGATAAGAAGAAAGTTGTGCTTATGGGCCACTCAATGGGAGGTTTAGCGGCAAGAGAATATTTACAACGTTTTGAAAATGGCAGTTACACTTGGTGGGCAGATCCTAGTGATCCAGTAAATGGACATAAAGTTGCAAAAGTTGTTACAACTGGAACCCCACATAGAGGGAGCAATGCATCCTTAGGTAATCTAGGCTCGGTATTTAGTTTTGATGAACGATCTGAAGCAGTAAGAGATTTGAGATTCAGCTATGGTACAGGGGTCTTTAGTCCTGATGATTCTGCACCGTATTTGTTTGGTGGTCCTGAAGATGATCACGTTGATGTAGGCGATTGGAAAAGTCCCGATGTGGATTGCGATGGTGATTATGATGCAAATCCAATTACAAGTATTAATGAAATTGGACCTGGTAGTGCATGGAATGGCACAAAGGAAAATCCAGCAATGGGTTTGCCAAGTAATGTCAAGTATTCGTATTACACCTCTTTTTCTAATCTGGACATCGTACTCTTGCAATTTAATGGGGGAGATGGTGTTGTCGCTGATGAAAGGCAATGGATATACACGGGAGGTGACGGAAGTACCAGTGATTATCAAAATGGCTCTAGCATCCCTTCGCCAAATGATGGAGTTGACTATCGATTGTCCGAACGAATTCATAGTGTTGGTAATGAATTTCATACTGAACAAACAGGAGACGTTGATGACATGGCTCGATTGATTGATGAAGGTGATTATCCATTCTTTGCGTATGACGTGTTGACAGGTAGAGATTACTCTGGCTTGTGTCAACTGAGAGCAGATTTTGTACCTCTTGCAAGTGAGTACACCAATGCAGGTTTGAATACAATTGACGGTGATTGGTACAAGTTTAATTTAGCAGCCAATACTCCTGGTGTAGATATAGTCGTTACGCCCCATCCATCGCTTGCTGGCCGTCTTGATTTTTATGAATCAACACCATCTGATTTTGATAATGCCAATGCACCAATACAATCGTTAACTTGGAATTCTGGTGCAAGCCAATTGATTTTAAATGCGCAAAATGTGTGTTTATCACCTGGAGAGTATTATGTCAGAATAACACACGAAGCCATCACAACAACAAGTTGGCAAACACCGTATAAGTTTAGAATAGATGAGTTGCCTTGTGCTTCTCCTACAGGTTTGTCTGCGATGGTGACAGCACTTACTGCTCAACTGAATTGGAGTCCTTCTGCTTGTGTCAGTCAATATGAGGTGAAATATAGAGAAGTAGGAACCACTACATATACAGTTCAATTGGTGAATACAAATTCGTTAACTATAACTGGTTTACTGCCGAACACAGACTATGAATTCGAAGTAAGTACAGATTGTGGAAGTGGATTTGCATTACCTTCTTCTGCGATACCTTTCAGTACAACAGCTTGTCCCGCAGTTTTATACATACCATCAGATCCTAGTTTGGCTTATGTGCCTGCTGGTGTCTATAATGTAGATATGGTGATTACATCAGATGGGTTAATTTTAAACAATACAGACGTCAGTTATATAGCTGGAAATAACATTGAGTTACTATCAAATTTCGAAGTCGAGCAAGGAGCAATCTTTTTAGCTGATATAAATAACTGTTCGCCGAGTCCATTAACAGTTGATGTTATAACTAAAAAGAGTAAAACTAATGTGGCGAATGAAAACCTTCCACAGATCAATCAAGGTTTGTATTTGCAGTCTCAGCCTATTGATGAGTATACAGTCAAATTAGTTTTAAACTCAGATACAAAAAGCATACAATCACTGGATGTATTTGATCGTGAATTTGCAGATCCTATAAGTCTAATAGGGGCTATTCAGAAATCTGGGAAACAGCAACAGAATATGCTTATCGATATGACAGATTGGGAACCGGGTAAGTATTTTGTTGTGATGCAAGTCGGCGATGAAAAAAGAATGGTAAAGTTGGTTAGACGACCTGATACAGAATTTAGAAATAGAAACTAGAAAATATGTAAATGCATTCTCTATCTTAGGATAATGAATGTCTTCCATTTCATCATATGTTCTTTGCTGGCTACAAGTGCCTTGATGGCTCAAGCTACAGATGAAGTTGGTGATTTTAAAAGTGACATTAAAATAAAGAGTATCTATTTTGCTGGCGGGAGTTATTACATCGACGGAGAACAAGAGTTACAGGTTTATGAATGGCTGGATGAATTTGAAAACATTCATCAATATCAAATTAGAATTGAAAGTCATACTGACAATATTGGGAGCAAATCATACAACCAATATTTGTCAGAAATGAGAAGTGAATCGACAAGAATTTTGCTAAAAAACTACCATACGGAGTTAGTCAATGTTTCCGTTGGAGATTTTGGTGAAGACTTGCCAGATTTTGATAATCAACAATGGCAAGGAAAATTAAGAAACCGCAGAGTGGACATCATTCTCAGAAAGCTAGAGTTTTAGTACATTGATTACATTGATATGCAAATAAGCACCGCATGAAACAATCATTATTTCTTCTGTTTAATCTTTTATATGTTATTGTCTGGTCCCAGGACATGTACCACCAAGATCTGCTCAATCAGTTGTCTACAACATTTGGTTTAGAAACACCTGATTATGTGTTGTTTGATAATGAGGCTGCGATTAATGAAACAGCTTGGATTTATGGTGACGCTACACGCGAATTTAAAATGAATGATGATTTAGGCTTTTCTTTCGGTGACATCAATGTTGGTAGTGCGGGCACCAATCCATGGGATGCAGGTATCGGCATAAATAATCAAGTAGCTATTGCAAGAGGTGATGTCGTGCTTGTGCATTTTTGGATCAAACGATCAAGTGATTCTGGTTCTGTAAATGTATTTATGGAAAACGGCGAAACCTTTGAAAAAGAGTTTTTTAGTCTATTGGAAATTACATCTGACTGGACAGAATTTTTCGTACCATTCAAATCGCTAAATGCTTATCAAATAGGAGATATGGTATTAGGCTTCCATATTGCGAACGAAAAGCAAGAGATTCAAATCGGTGGATATACAGCACTTAATTTTGGAAATATTGACATAGCTGAAGTTCCAAATTCATTTTCACCAGCCAATTATATTGGTCATGAAAGTAATGCCTCTTGGAGATCTGAAGCAGCAGAGCGAATAGAAGAATTGCGAAAAGTAGACTTGGATGTTGTCGTTTTGGATGCTGCTGGTATGCCTCTTAAAAACGTGGATGTTTCTGTTGAAATGGAAAAACATGATTTTGGATTTGGATCTGCATTTGCGATGTCCAGATTTCCTGGTAACAGAACATTTAATCAAACGTATCTGGATAAAATAACAAATCTTGATGGCAACGGGCATGGATTCAATATTGGTGTCAATGAAAATGCTCTCAAGTGGGACGGCTGGGAAGAAGAATGGATT
>CALLFA010000124.1 GCA_937997635.1 uncultured Saprospiraceae bacterium
TTGGCGTTTTTCGTGAGCCTTGTCAGGATGCTGCCTATCTAGGTGCGCGCACAATTGTGTGTTCTTTCAAGACAGAAAAGTTCGGTTTTTTCTTACGATTATCGTTTGGTGATACCGCTACCAATGGTCTCTCTTCTCGAATTTCTGGAAGTTTCACTGGATTGTTATGAGCCACAGTCAATCGATTGATATCATTTGGTACAATAGAAGCAATACTGATCAAATCCATCGCAGGTGTTGATACTTCAGCAACTCCAACGATTGGCTCTTCAAGTATCTCTTCTTCAAGAACAACAGGAATTTCTTGATTGATCAGCTCTAATTGTGTTTGCTCTGCATAAGCGACATCAAACATTTCGTTGGCAGGAAGTGTCAATAAGTTTTCGCCATTATTTTTCGGCACATAATTTCTTATGTACTGAGGATTAAGCTTTTTAATGACGTCCATAGAAAGACCTGAGATCTTTTTTACTTCTGCGAACGACAGTCCTTCCCATACTTTTGCTGTACGCGTATTTTGAAATTCCAGGTCAATCTCCTTTGGTGTCAAATTATGTTCATAGTAATACTGTGTCACATAAATAACTGCGATTAATTTTGGAATGTACATTTGCGTTTCCTTTGGCAAGTAACTTCTGATAGACCAATAGTCACTTCCGCCAGATCGCCTGATCGCTTTGTTGACATTTCCAGGGCCACAATTGTAAGCGGCAAGAGCAAGTGTCCAATCGTTGTATTTGTAGTAAAGATCAAGAAGGAAGTCTGCAGCTGCTTCTGTTGATTTGACAGGATCTCTTCTATCGTCTACATATTTACTTTTATCTAAATCATACATCTCACCTGTCGATTGGATGAATTGCCAGAGGCCAGTAGCTCCATGTGGAGATACAGCTGTAGGTTTTAGATTTGATTCTACAATTGCTAAACATTTGATTTCATCAGGGAGCCCTTTTTCGCTGAGCTTTTCTTGAAACATGGGAAAATACATTTCAGATCTACCTAGGAAATCTTCTGCAGAATATCTGTGTTTGACTGTGTAGTCATAGATGTATTTTTTGACTTCAGGAGTCAAGCGCAAATCTAACTGACTGTATAGATTTCGTATGCGCTGTTCTAGTACATCATCACTGACAACCCCGTACTCGGAAGGAGGTGTCTTGGTGACATTGTTTGCTAATACTGGTTCTACAATCAGAATAAGCAATAAACCGACGAATATCGCTTTCGCGATATTGAATATTTTGCTCATGGGGTTAAAAATTTAAAATCAGTAATTGGGTTTATCAAAAAGCCAAATTCTATTTAGTTATCTTATCATGAACAGAATTTAATTCTGATCATATTACATAATTAAATAATATATAACCCTTTGAAACCGCAAAGGTATATCATATCGACAACCTGTGCAAACTTTAACATATTATTACAATGGAGAATGTGTAAAATATTCTAATTCAATGATTTATTGTGTTTTCTAAGACATTTGCGAGATGGTAAAGCTTCTTTTCAGAGAATGCTTTACTCATCACTTGAATGCCATATGGATTTCCAGAATCATCCTTTCCTAATGGTATTGATACAGCTGGTATGCCCACTAAATTGGCCAAAACAGTATATACATCGGAAAGATATACTGCTACTGGATCATCATTCAACGCACCTATTTTCCATGCCACATCAGTGGTCGTTGGCATAATCAAACAGTCGTTTTCATCTAATATCTTCTGAATGTGTTCTGTCACTAAACGTCTTACTTTTTGCGCTTTTGTATAGTAGGCATCATAATAACCAGAACTCAAGACAAAGGTCCCAAGCATGATCCGTCTCTTCACTTCATGACCAAAGCCTTCTTTTCTGCTTTCTTGAAAAATGCTGTCTATCGAATTGGACTTTTCGCTTCGATGACCATACCTGATTCCATCATATCTACCTAAATTGGAAGAAGCTTCTGCGGTTGTTAAAACGTAATATGCTGGCACTAAGTATTTGAGTAAAGGAAATTGGATATTATTAACAGTATGCCCGTCAGTTGTTAGTGTCTTTAACAAATTGGCAGAAGATAACTTTATCGACTCATGTAGTTTTTCGTGATTCATGACTTCGTCGATAACAGCAAACTGAATAGTTGAGGAAATACTTTGTGTATCGTCCAATGGTGCTGTATGAGATGTTGCATCCATGTCATCAGGACCACTCATGATCTCAATACACGAATAGACATCATCCAGCTGGGTGCCCAAAACACCAATTTGATCAAAGGATGATCCATATGCAATCAAGCCATACCGTGAAATTCTGCCATAACTTGGTTTCATCCCAATCACACCGTTAAATGCAGCTGGTTGGCGAACTGATCCTCCTGTATCTGTACCCAATGCCAATAGACAGGTGTCTTGCTGTACAGAGACTGCCGCTGCACCACTTGATCCGCCAGCAACTCTTTCTGGGTCCACACCATTTTTTGTGGCTCCATACACAGAGTTTTCATTTGAGGACCCCATCGCGAATTCATCACAATTGGTTCTACCAATCACAATAGCATCTTCATCTAACAATCGTTGTAATGCTGTTGCTGTAAATTTTGATTCAAAATTGTCCAATACTTTTGAAGCAGCTGTTACCTTATGGTCCTTGTAACAGATCACATCTTTAATGGATATAATCGCGCCGTATAATGTACCAAGTGATTTACCAGCTTTGATTTTTGCATCGAGTGCATCTGCTTGTTGCTTTGCTTCTTGTGCAAATACTTCTACAAAAATATTAAGCTCAGCACTCTCCTCAATTTTTTCGAGATAATGGTCAACTAAACCAGATACCGTCAAATTCCCACTCTTCAAATCAGCTTGAATGTCTGATAATGAACGCTTATCCATAAAGACTATTCGTTTGTAATCGTATTAATAATTTCAGCAAGGGTCAATTGTTGTTGTTCTCCTGTTTCCATATTTTTCAACATGATTTTATTATTCGCGATTTCTTCTTCACCAATAATGCCCACAAAAGAAAAGCCACGATCATTGGCATACTTCATTTGCTTTTTCATTTTAACAGGCTCTGGATATATTTCACAGGAGATCGATTGCTTTCGCAATTCTACTGCTTGAGCATAAGCAAACTGATGTGTTTTTTCATCAAACGAAACCAACAATAATTTACTGTGTTGAGAAATTTCTTTGGGATATAAATCCAACTCTTCTAATACGTCGAATATTCGTGCAGCACCAAATGAAATGCCTACACCTGACACATTCTTCATTCCAAAACTACCCGTAAGATCATCGTACCTGCCCCCGCCTGCAATGCTCCCCATATCAACATTTAGTGCTTTAACTTCGAAAATACAACCAGTGTAGTAATTCAAACCTCTTGCTAGTGAAACATCGAATGTCAACTTGTTGGTAAACGTCGATAGATCAGCAAATGAGTGAAAGTCTCTTAATTCCTGCAAACCTACTTTACCAGTTTCGCAAGTGCCAAACGCAGCATCTAAATCACTTAATGATCTTGCTTCTAACAAGGTTAAAATTGTTTCGGTACTAGATGAGGATATATCTCTATTAGCCAATTCTTGAACAACGCCATCTTTACCAATTTTATCAAGCTTATCAATAGACACAGTCATATCTACAAACTTGTCTTCTATACCAGCTGCTTCTGCAATACCATATAGGACTTTTCGATTATTGATTTTAATGTCAACTGGCAGATTCAATTTTTCAAAAACGTCATCATAGATTTTCATCAATTCGGCTTCATACATTAAGGAGTCTGAACCGACGACATCAACGTCGCATTGATAAAATTCTTGGTATCGACCCTTCTGTGGCCTATCCGCCCGCCACACTGGTTGTATTTGATAACGCTTAAATGGAAACTGTAAATTTTGTTGGTGCATGACCACATATCTAGCGAATGGTACAGTCAGATCATAACGCAAGCCTCTTTTCGAAATAGACGCCGTCAGCTTTTGAGAATTTTTTTCGGAGAGAGCTTCTTCATTTGCCTTAGCTAAAAAATCCCCGTTGTTCAATATTTTAAACAATAAGCGATCTCCTTCTTCACCATATTTCCCAGTGAGTGTACTCAGTTTTTCTAGAGCTGGTGTCTCGATAGGAATGTAGCCATATGTTTGGAAGACAGACTCAATTGTTTGAAAGATATACTTTCGTTTCAGTACCTGTAGGGGAAGAAAATCTCTGGTACCTTTAGGAATACCAGGTTTCATATTTCTGATTTAAATTGGCTGATGAAGCGGATATCATTTTCGAATATCATCCGAATATCACTGATACCATATTTTTGCATTGCTGATCGTTCGATACCAATGCCGAATGCGAAACCAGAATACTTTTTAGAATCAATCCCACAATTTTCCAAGACATTGGGATCAACCATACCACAACCTAAGACTTCAAGCCAACCTGTCCCTTTGGTTAATTTCCGTGCGTTCTCTGTTTCTGTACCTAACCACACATCCATTTCCGCACTTGGTTCGGTAAATGGGAAAAAACTGGGTCGCAATCTTATTTTGGTTTCAGGACCATACATCTCTTTAGCAAAGTAATCCAGCGTTTGCTTCATATCTGCGAAAGACACATTCTCATCTACATACAGACCTTCTACCTGATGGAATTGACAATGCGATCTTGCAGAGATGGTTTCATTTCGATATACCCGGCCTGGTGCAATAATGCGTATCGGCGGTTTTTGACTTGTCATCACTCTTGCTTGGACTGATGATGTATGTGTTCGCAATAAATCTGTCGTAGAATCTTTCAGATAGAACGTATCCTGCATATCACGAGCAGGATGATCTTCTGGCGTATTCATCGCTGTAAAATTGTGCCAATCATCTTCAACTTCTCTATCCTCTACAACGGTAAATCCAATCTTTGTAAAAATTTTGATGAATCGATTTAATACAATAGATACAGGGTGTCGTGAACCCAAAACAATTTCTCCTGGAGGAGCCGTCAAATCAAGATCTGCTGCTTGACCTTCATTGGCACTCCCGCTAACAGAGCCTTTTAACTCTTCAAACTTATGCTCTGCAGTTTGTTTGAGATCATTCAGGAGTTGACCAAACTCTTTCTTTCGCTCATTAGAAATATTGCGCATTTCTGCGAATAATGGCTTGATCTGGTTTTTAGTCCCCAAATATTGTATGCGGAAAGACTCCAACTCTTGCTCATTCGATACAAGCTGGGCGAGGATTTCCTCCTTCATTTCTTTAGCCTTTGAAAATATTGCTTCTGACATATGTTTTCCTATTGGAAACACAAAAATACATATTCATCAGATAGAATACAGCATAGAGTTTCAAAAGCTGAGAATTATTATTTGGTCAATCTGTGAAACTAGCCTGTTCGACAGCCAAGTCCAACTAATCCAACAAAATCTGTGATTCAGACAGCTAGAAAGGAATTTTTTATTTAATATTAAATATGTTCAAAAACGCCATTAACACGCTTTGCATATTGTTTGCTTTAGTCGTTATCCAATCTTGCCAAACAAACCAACAAATTGTACAGCCAGTTGCTGTTCCACTTGCACCTACTGTTCATCCATTGGACGCCTTGATTACAGATTTTGAGAATGGAGCCAATTACGAAAGTCCTAAGAGCGAATGGCCAGATATTTCAAATGAAAAGAGAACTGCTGATTTAGCTTTTAGTAAGCATATATTATCAAGGTTAAGTGACATTCGCATAGATAATGACGACTTAAAAAGAAGCATCAATCAATCTATGCTGCAATTGATATTGGAAAATAGAATTGCTGAATTAGAATTTAATGCACATCAATTTCCGTTAAATGCAGAAGGAGGTTTTTTAACTGGAATTTTATACAGCATACAAGGCAGGTATAAGGAATCAGTTGAAGAGATAGAAAAGTACAAAAGAAAACTAGAGACCTTGCCTGACTATATGGATACACATACCTCGCATTTAAAAGACGGTATCGAAAACGGCAAAGCGCTTCCTAAAGTCATCGTCAATAATTGCATTGGCTTGATTGATCATTTCCTTGAAACTCCATTGGACGATAATTATATGGTTGGTGTAGTGCCAGAGACAAATAAGGAGGAGATTAAAACCGTTGTCTCAAATACTGTCTTGCCAGCATATCGCGACTTCAGAGATTTTTTGAGTACAGCATATATGACACACGCTTTGGATGACATTGGGGTATCCAATATGAATGGTGGTAAAGCCTACTATGAAAAATTGGTAAATTACTATACGACATTTGACATCACGCCTCAGGAAATATTTGATACAGGCATGTCAGAAGTCAAGCGCATCAAAACGGAGATGGAAGCCATCATTAAAGAAGTAAACTTTGATGGAGACTTTGCGGACTTCTTAGAATTTTTAAGAACAGACGAACAATTTTATCCTAAGTCGGGCAGAGAATTACTCAACAGAGCAGCTTGGATCACTAAGGAGATGGAAGGTAAGTTGCCTGAGTATTTTAATCTTCTGCCCCGCATGCCTTTAACTGTAAAACCAGTACCAGATGCTTTGGCACCTAATTATACAACTGGACGGTATTCACCAGGTTCCTATGGCAATAATAAAGCTGGACAATATTGGGTAAATACGTATAAATTAAAAAGCAGACCATATTATGTGCTACCTGCTTTGTCACTTCACGAGGGAGTGCCTGGTCACCACACTCAAATCATGTTGGCACAAGAATTAGATAAGTTACCAGCATTTCGAAAAACGTATATTTCTGCATTCGGAGAAGGCTGGGGTTTATATTCTGAATATTTAGGAAAAGAAGCTGGCATGTATAAAGACGCCTACGAGCGGTTTGGTGCATTGACCTATGAGATGTGGCGAGCTTGTCGTTTGGTCGTTGATCCTGGGATGCACTACATGGGGTGGACGAGAGATGAAGCGGTTGCGTTTATGTCCAGCAATACGGCGCTTTCTCTACATGAAGTCAACACTGAAATTGATCGATATATTGGCTGGCCCGCGCAAGCAGTGTCCTATAAGATGGGTGAATTAAAAATACGAGAATTACGCAAGCGAGCAGAAGAGGAATTAGGTGATAATTTTGATATTCGATCTTTCCACGATGCGATTTTAGAAAATGGATCTATTCCATTATCGTCGTTGGAGAAAGTGATTGGTTCATTTATTGAAGAGGTAAACGGGTATGACTAGATATTAATATGTTATGTCGCATATATAAGAATCCCTCTAATGCCTAACAAGAAAAATTGGAATTGAAAGATTATATCCAATTCTTTTAGAAAGTAAATTGAAAGGGAAACAAATTTGCTACAGTAAAAGACTAAAATCTAAATACATAAACTATTGATATCAAACAATTCATTTTTACGTTCGTCAAATTAAAAAAATAAAAGCCACAATCATATAGTATATTATGAAACAAGGAATAAGGATTTTCTTCTTATTTATGAGTTTGGTATCAGGTGGATATATTTATCATGAACAGATAACGGTTGGTTATGGATTAATATCAATATTTATTGGTGTTCCTTGTTTTATAATTTCAAGTTTAATAGCAGTTTTTATAACTACCAAAACCAAGATTCATTTTGCTCACAAACGACTTGGTGGCTTCATAGTATGGATAACTTCAATCACAATACTAATTTGTATTTTAACTGCGCTTAACAAAATGAGAAATTTCTCACCTATTTTATTTAGTACAAGCATACATTATGAAGATGGTCTAGATATAGAGTTTAGAAAAAACGGAACTTATAAAGCACTTAATCATAACATAGTTGCGTCACATTTAAAATATGGTGAATACGAACTACAAGATTCCCTGATTTTGATAGAGGATAAATTGAGATTTGGAAGTTCAAATATGAAAGATACTTTGGTAGCAAAAAAAACGGGTTTATTATTTACACTGGAGAAACCATATGGAGAAATTAACGAAAAAATAATGTCTTATAAATATATTCAAGAGACCAAAATAATTATAGAAAATAACACGAATATTAATTTGGACTCAATTTCCATTAAACTATCATACCCTAAAGAGTTTGTTGACTTGATTTCACTAAAAGCCCATAATAGAATTAATTATAATTTTTATACGAAAAATGCTTATGTCGATGGTAAATACATACTAACATATAAGTTTACAGATGAGTTAAGTAAATTTTCAGAAATTAGAAACTTGACAAACAGATATCCTTTGGAAGCGGTAAAATCAATTAGATTTGAAGAAAGCGAAATTGTAATTGAACTCATTTTTGGAAAGGCAATAAGAAAAAAATACAAATAACGAATACGCGACATAATAATACGTGAGCACGTCCATACAGCCAAACACAAAACACAGTACGGCGGCTACGATTATCCGAAATAAGATGTTTAGAGCTAATGCAAAAGGCATTCAAGACCAGCATAAATTATTAAAGAAAAAAGAAAAAGAGACTTTCTAGTAATACCAAATCGTAGAATATTCAGTCTACACTAGTGAAGATTAAACGGATCATGTCATGTCTTGGCTAACTACCCCCATTCAATTGCATCATTTTTGCTACCTCTACATGGTCTCCTTGACGCAAACTATAGTATAAAATACCTGAATGATTCTTTCCTATATCATTCAGTTGGAGTTGATGTTTACCTGCATTGAAGTATTTATTCAGCTTGTACAATTCCTCTCCCAAACTGTTGTAAATATTAAATCTGATAACGCCGGCTTTGGCTAACCTGAATGATACTGATGTTTCATTCGTAAATGGGTTAGGTTCGTTTTGAAATAATTCGATGGCTTGTTTGTTGTTTTGGAATTGTAATGCGAGTTGATGTTTACCATTGTAAACACCAGTATATGCTTCTGCAGGGAGCTCTTCATTTTGTAAGCTAATTTGACTTGACAGTTTTTCTCCTTCGGATTTTGAATTGACAACTATACTAAACAAACGAACGCCAGATTTAACTGGTTTCGAAGTTGCACTATACCAAAGAACTGAAGTATTGTTTTCTTTGGTATGCCAATTATCTTCGTTCATGTCTAATTCTCCAGGAATAAAATCAGTAATGGTTAAATCATTATGAGATAGATTAAATTGAAACCCATGTAAGTCAATTGATTTTGTGCTTTTGAAGTCAATTCGGTACTGCTCATTTTTGCCTAAAATTGTATCACCAACATCAAAATATAAGTATTCACTAGATCTTGGTTCTTGACTCCCAAAGCTATCATTTACATCACCAAGCTTTACACCTGTAAAATTTTCTTCAAGTAGATTTTGAGTATTGCCTCTAATGTTAATTGATTCATTGAATGGCCAAGGATTATTTTCATCAAAAAACAATTGCCTTGAATCAATAAATCTCCAAAACTTATCTATTGAAAAACCTTCAGCCTGTCCTAATATATATTGCCTTAATTCAACAAGGTCTCTGACAGAAATATCATTGTCTCCCGTAACATCTGCAGCAATAATGTCGTATGGGTCTTTCATTAATTCTGCATCTAAAATATGCCTAGAAATGATTACCAAATCTAAGGTAGAAATGTCGTTTGATTCTAGTGATCTTTTCGAAGCAGAAAGACTATAATCTAAATTTATGGGATTGTTTAAGAAAACAAAAGCGCCTCGGTTATCTGTTTGTGTTACCAATGGGTACCCGCTTAAAGATGGAGAAGCAATAGTTACCTCTGCCTGACCAACAATTGCTCCTGATGAAGTTTGAATCTGACCTGCAATTGCCATTCTAGAATTACTGACATCTTCCTCTTCTTCTTCGTCCTCTTCTTCTTCCTCTTCTTCACCATCATCGTCTTCGACATCGAACTCATCATCTTCGAAACCATCGTCTTCAAAACCATCATCTTCAAAACCATCGTCTTCGAAACCATCATCTTCAAAACCATCATCTTCGAAACCATCATCTTCGAAACCATCATCTTCGAAACCATCATCTTCAAAACCATCATCTTCGAAACCATCATCTTCAAAACCATCGTCTTCGAAACCATCATCTTCGAACTCATCGTCTTCGAAACCATCGTCATCTTTATTTATCTCTTCGTCAAGAAGCTTTAAACTTACTCTACAAAAGTCTCCATTTCCTGAGCCGTCCCATACATACACATCAAACTGTTCAAAAATCTGATCATCATCAATAACAATATCTATACTTTCTTGTGCAGCAAATCCTGATCGTCCAGGTCTAATAGGTTCATCTCTCGCTTCGACAATCGTGAATCGTAATAAATCTTGTTCTGTACAGTTATCAAAACTTCCAATATTATAATCTTCTGCATGTATTGTTCTTACTTCTTCTCCTGGTAAATAAATAATGGTCAAACTCGAAATACATACTGGCTCTGGTTTTCTTGAATCATTAAAACTTACACTCGTCTCCGCAATACTCTCATTACCACAAGCATCGCTCACTTTCCACGTAATGAATTGTTGGTCTCCTTTTCTTCCTCTTAATGTTGGGATGGATGCACTACTTCCTATTGTTTCTTTTTGTCTTAGTATTTCTCCATCTTCATTGGCTATTGTTATTTCCCAAAATAATGGAATGTCTTTACTAAGGCGCAGGCCGCATTGATCTGTTGCACTCGCATAAATGGTTCCTACTCCAGTACAATTGGTGCTGTCTTCCTGAATAAAAAATGTCTCTTCATCAAGAAATACAAGAGCTCTTTCTAATGAAGCAATTGTAGGTGGTATTGTATCTTGAATTAGAATTATTTGATTAAATGAATAAAAGCCATCAATTTCTGGTTCTGTATTTTTGAAATAGATCGAATCTTGACTTTCAATAGGAATTTCAGTGCAATAATCATTGGCTTCTATTAAGACTGGCACAACAGTATCCATCATTTCTGCTACTCCATTATTCTCAAAATCAAACAAACACCAATCAATAATTGTCCAATTTTTATTTATCTCCATGCAGTTGCCACTTTCTTGAAAAATGGTATCAATCTCCACGGATAAACCGATCAAACCACAGTCAGTATCACACCAAAGTGGTAATTGATTATTTTTATTAATCGCACAATTTAATGGATCTCTCATGGACAGTTCTATGGCTTGCTCAGACTGTCCAATGGTTGGAAAAAAGCTTTCCACACGAATACCTGTTTGTGTAGTCCCATCAGCGTGCCTTGGCCAGAGAATAGTCGTCGGATCGAACGCATTATTTGAAAGCACAATTACTTCTTGGACACAGTGAGGCTCTTCGCTTGAGAAGTCTCCACTATTGTCTAAATCAATGAACCATTCTCTTGTAATAGGCGTAGCTCCACACTTATCGCCAGTTAATTCAGATTCTGATAAAAGTTCGATTTCAAATGAGTTTTCTATTGGACAAAGGATCCCTTGTAGGGTTGGCTCAGAAAAATTATCTGACGAACAATTGATCACCAAATCCTCACATAAAATGGATGGAGTTGATTCGTCTAGTACTTCAACCTCAACAATACATTGTCCGATATTGCCAAATTCATCTTCAACAAAAACAATGACCTCAACCATCTGATTAAAGTCTTGGCAACAAAACCTAACGAATTCAGAAGGCTTGGTAATTGAAGTAATGGTACTTCCTTGAAACCTACAATCTTCTTCTGACGCATTATCTAATAAATCAACTTCTTCAGTAAAGGGGTTGCATGATCGAGGAGCAAATCCGCGAACAATGTCTCTGCAATCACGCACACGATCTGTCCAGTCTTCCAGTCGTACCGCTGTAATTGTAATTTTACCACAACCACTATCATGACTGCCTTCGTTTAATGAAGCTGCTGATATTTCAGCGCCTCCAACGCTGATTTCGTTCCCTGTCAATGTAACTTGAATCGTGTTTTCACAGACGGCAACAGGCGGAATACTGTCAACAACTATGACATTAAAATCAATATTAGTTGCATTATCACAGCCATCAGTTACCACTCCAGTTATAAGATTTACACTTTCGCCAAGAAGTAAATTTGTAACAAAGCCATCTTCAATTGACGCATTATTCGACTGCCACTCCACTCTAGCGTTAGGATCACAGTTGTCGATTATATTCAGAGAAGGAAGAGGGAGCGATGCAATGCATGACCATGGCTCTATACTTACTGTAACATCATCAAGATTGACGATCACTCGGTCTTCGCCATTCACTTCTTTTACGACAACTGGTGGGGTCTGGTCAATGATAGTAATGACCTGTGTTCCTGTCAATACTACAGAGGTATTAAGCCAATCAATCAATTGCCAGGTTCGCTGGATATTTACATTGTTGCCACATCCAGGAGTAATTACATCTGAGAAATTTGTAATAATGTTACATTCAAAACCTGACAGTGTTTGTGAAAAGAATTTAGTACCTACGGTATCGGTAGAGCAGGTGATCTCTTCTCCATAAATTTCGTCTACTAATGTCAGGATTGTCCATTCTTCTTTGTTATCAATGACTTCCCTTATTATTGTATCTCTGAGTATAAAATCAACAACAACTGTATTGGTATCAATTACTTTTTGAATATCGGGTACTGTAAATGATGTGTCAATGTAAAAAGGAAAAGCAAATTCGAAATTTTCGGTAAACAGATCAATTGATTCTGGAGACCCTAAGGTCAACTCGTCAAATACAAAATCCTGAGCAATCTGATCAAGATAATTACAATCAAGTGTAATGTCTTCAGGGAAGCGAACAAGATCTTCACTCTCTGCTAATTCAAAAAAAGTAAATATGTTATCGTCGTAGAATGAAAAATCAAATTCGATACTATCAGCGTTGCCAAAGAAATTAGTAAATTCTTCAATATTAATAATTGCAATTCGTTGAAAACCAGATATCGACACATTTCTATTACACCAATCAACGACTGACCATTCTCTTAAAATATGTGTTCCTCCTTCGCAAGGAATGATTCCAATATCTGAGTAACTCGATATAGCGTTTCCAACCTGATCAATGATAGGTACAATTGGATTGGTTTTCCCAATAGTATCAAAACGTTCGAAAGTTACGGATTCAAATATGTAATCAACAATGGTTTTTTGCACAAGTCTTTCTACTCCATCTACTTCTACGCGAACCATAGTATCTCTGACAATGCTGTCAACCACAACTTGCATGGTATCGATAAAACTTCGAATATCCAAAATGGAATCTGAGGTATTTATAAAATAAGGATATGCGCTTGTTGCTTCTTGCTCTGATGCTAATATAGAAGCTGGACTTCCTGGTTCGAAAACAATACTGTCATTTTCATTAGAAAAATTAATGCTGTCCAAGTAATTTGTATCTAATACGATATCGTCAGGAAAAAAGATGTGCTCAGTATCTATGTTAATCGGCCTAATTTGGTATGTCTGCGTCAATATATCAACTTGGGTAATCGTTCCACTTTCTATAATTTTAGCGGAATAAATCAATCTAATGGTTTCGCCTGTTGG
Organism: uncultured Saprospiraceae bacterium; assembly: GCA_937997635.1. Lineage (GTDB taxonomy): Bacteria > Bacteroidota > Bacteroidia > Chitinophagales > Saprospiraceae > CALFUK01. The sequence goes on from CALLFA010000124.1 coordinate 13,421, forward strand.
ACCGCAAATGTCTCCCAATCTGAATTCTGATACTTCGATATTACCAAGTATTTCCGGTCCACATACTTCAAATTGAGAGCGTAATTCTTCTATTGAAATAATTTCACTTGGTGGAGATTGTTCTTCTCCTAAAAATAACAAGATACATTCAGGTGGAATGATTCCATTCGAATCGGGTTGACATGGCGCATCTATTTCTGGAATAATGGAAGCAGAGACATTAATAGACCCCCAGCAAGAATTATCTCCACAAGAAATAAAATACCTGATTGTTTGACCTACATCTTCTGCAAGCAAATAATCGGACCTGATAAAATTTTCATTTATATCAAACAATTCAATTGTATGAGACAGTTGTTCTGGGTTTTCTACTAAGATATCAGGTGTGAGCTTAAGTTCGCATGCAAGATTCAGGCTGATGTTGATATCATTATTACACGTTAAAGCTAGACACTGTTGTCCTAATAAGGTTTCTTTGGTAAAGACAAAACACAGCAGAGTGAATACCAGTGCGGTAATCGAATTTTTAAACGTTTTATCAAAAAAACTAGATGCTGTTTCCACAAATTAGACCTTAGGCTTATATATAAACGCTTCATTATCTTTCCAATACCCATGATAGATTTGAGTATTTAAAACAGAACACGGTGTTAGCTCCGAAAGTATAAAAATGCCTCTGTTTACTTTGGATAATTATCAAAAAACTTAAGAAAATAATGTCCGATGAGGTACATTTTGAAAGCAAGGCGCAAAAGTCAAGGCTTTCTATATAATTAAGCATAAAATGTGAATACAATTAACCTAAAAGCAAAAAATACATTTATAAAAGTGTAATGTGTTTAATCATTATCACATTAATCACCTTGCTAAACTCATTTTAGGTGGGTAAATAAGGTCAAACAAAAAAAAATGATAGATTATGAAAGCGATCATTTGTTGTGTATTGTCTTCGTTGCTGCTCCAATATTTCAAAAGGTGCAGAAACTCATGGAAGAGTATTTTGATATGTTGATGATAGAAGGCTTTGGTAACACGCAATCAGGCACAAGAATCATTACCTTTCAAGATTAAGTGACTCAATGGTAAGATAAAAGAAAACCCTGCAGGTTAATGTTACTGTCTAATTTCATTTTCTTTCTTAACCTGTACCTCGCCTTTTTAATGCCATCTGTTGATATACGCAAAATATTTGCTATGTCCTTGGATGATAAATTCATTTTAAGTAAGGAAATCAGTCGCACCTCGCTCTTCGTGAATGAACCATAATCGGCAGACAACTTTTGTAAAAAATCAGAATGAATACTACTAAACTCTTTACTGAACTGTTCCCACATTTCTACTTCAGCATTGTCGTATTGGATCATTCTGGAAATACGCTCAGAGGCTACATTTACTCTACTGTCAAGATTTGATTTCAATTGATTGACTTCCAATTCTAAATCTTGGAGAAATTCATTTTTACTAGCTAATTGTAAAACTTTTGCAGCCAATTCCTTTTGTTTAAATTCCAATTCTTTCTCTGCTAATTGTCTTTTTTGTATTAACTCAAATTTGTCCTTTTGAAGTATGGCCAATTTTTTCTTTCTATTTTGTATGATTGAAAAAATCGTGCATATTCCACATATACACAATGTAACCAATCCGGCAATGAGTAGTTTTATGTTTGCAGCACGTTTGTCACTTTCTGCTTTGGCAATAATGAGTTCTTTTTCCTTTTTCTCTGTTTCATATTGGACCAATAAGTCTTGCATATTTTTCTGTGCTTCAAGAGAAGATAATGAGTCTTTTAAACTGACTTCTTTTTCAAAATTATCGAATGCCAGGGTGTAATTTTCTTCTTTTTTATAAATGCCCTTTAATTTACTATAAATAGATTCACTGATGGCATGTAGGTCGATCTTTTCACTTATACCAAGTGCTTGCGCATATGCCCTTTTAGCCGAGTTGTTTTGATTAGCTACGTGTTCAATATCGCCCAATTGTTTGTAAGCCATTGCAATCGCATGTTGATCTTCTGTAATATTAAAATAATTGATAGCTTCTTCTATTTTGGTCCTAGCCTCATCGTATAAACCATCGTCTATATCAATATCGGACAGGTCTAATAAAATATTTCCTGATATATACGTATGGTTTACTTCTTTACTAATTCCGAAGGCTTTATTTAAATAAATTATCGCACTGTCTCTTTCATTTAATTCGTAATAATAACTACCTATATAACTTAGAACCTGAGAATAATAATAATTATCATTTTCCGAGAGATATATCTCTGCAGCTTCCTTTAGATACTCAATGGAAGTTTCATAGTTTTCCAGTTTAGCATTGACATTGCCAATTTCTGTAATGGCGTCTGCCATTCTCAATAAATCAACTACGTCGTCAAAAATATTTCTTGCTTGGAGAAAATAAGGAAGAGCGGCATTCCAATCTCCTTGAACTGCATGGATGTTCCCTCTCATCATTTTCGATGCTCCGATTTGGTTCCTAGCATCTTCTGATGTTGAAAAGGCTTCAGCGAGATCCAAATAAAATAAGGCACTATCCAACTTGGCTTGTTTTTCAAATATCGATGCAATATTGTAGTAAGCCCATCCCTTATCTTTAGGTTTGTCATAATACTGTGTACTGCGGTCATAATAAATTCTGGCACTATCAAGATTACCAGTAAAATGATGGCTTAAGCCCATATAGCGTAAGCTCCATCCCATTCCAACTTTATTATTTAATTCTTCATTAATGGTATAGGCTTGGCGGGCTCGTTGAATAGTTAATTTTTGGTCATTGTAGACATCTTGGCTACATAATTCTATCAGTAATTTAGCCTTTTCATGACCTGTGGCTGCTTGCATTTCTTTTAAAACAATATCGTACTCTCTCTTTTGACCAAAAGTATTTGACATGCATATAGCAAGCAGTAAGATGGGGAAGTAAACTCTTACGGGCATTAGAATGGAAGTTTGTTGATTTAAACTACTAAATATTTTCAATAAATCAATGATTCATATGTTTGAATTTTCTTGAATTTTTTTTTGAATAGAATTAATAATGTTCGTCATCTCTAATTTTAATTCTTCAAATTCAAGTAGAACTTGATCAAAGAGATAATTTTTTCTGGCATAGATGGAAAGCCAATTTTTAAGAGAATTCTTTCTTTCTTCATTAAATTCATTCATAAAATTCTAATAGATAAAAGAATCCCTTCTTCAGAACGAAAAAGGGATTCTTCCAATTAATTAATTTTCACATTCTTTAATTTCTGCTAAAAATATTCCGCCTAGCTCTACTTCAAAACCTTCTGTTAAGTCAATAGACTCGCCTGCTTCAAAACCTATTGATGTATTGAAGGAAACTGTACCGTCAGATGTAATTTGATCTGCCTGGTAAGTACTTTGACTAATGGCATTTTGATTAAGATTATTATTGCTTACCTCAATTGGACTACAGTCTGGATCATAGATATAGTCACCAGTGATAAAGACCCATTCATATGGTTCTCTTCTGTTTTGGTAATTATCGTCTACATCGTTCAAACTGACTCTAAAAATTGAAGTAGGCAATACATTTACTGGTGTGATGATCGCTGTGTTTCCTGCACAAGACACCACTGTAGCATACACTTGATCTGTCTCTAAGTCTGTGATGATAGCTGACACCTCCTGACAAGAAATTTCCTCTTCAAATGAGACACTTATTTCATCATTCATCACAGGATCATAATGGTCATCTACAGGTTGTGGAATTCCAAATACAACTGGTGCCTTCCTATCAAGTATACCGCTAATCCTCTGTGTATAATTAATTCCCCCAGTACAATTGATCTTGGCTCTAATGTCATATTCACCATCTTCAACATTTGTCAAATTCCAGTCAATAAACGTACCAGCACTTGCATTGGCATTCAAATCATCTGGGAGTATGGTTATACCATCCAACCAGGAATTTAAACCTGTATTTGAATATTGAATCTGTATATTATTAAATGCTGTCTGGTCATAATCCACCAAGTGCAGTTCTAAATCCTGACCACTCCCAGAGTTGTGTACCCAGTCATCTTGTGGTTCATTAATGGTCAGACCACTGCAAGGGGAATTAAAATAAACCGAAATAGATGAATAAGAAGTGGTCAATGCTGAAATATCATCCGTACACTCTGCTGGATAGGCAATGAATTGAATCCCTTCCAGGCTATAGTCTGAATTATTGCTAGGATTTCTAGCCACAGAGAAAAATCTTGTGACAGTCTGATTGTAATTAACATCTGAAATCAGTAAAGGAAATCCTGCTCCACCTGGGTCAATGATTGCCCCGTATGGATTACTGTTTTCAATAACATCAATGAAATATGACCTAGTTAGCTGCTTCTGACTTAAATTTGTCAATTCAAAGGTAAAGCCTGCAGAACCACCTGGATCAATGCCAACTTGTACCGGATTGTCAATTTCTAAATGAGGAAAATCAATTGGAACCGTGCCTTCTTCATGTGGACAACTTGTGAATCCTGCGACATTTTCAAATACTGGTGTATTGTAGGTCGGGCACATTTTGACTTTGGTGTTGAAGCCATCATCTGCATTACTATCTGCAAGAACAAATCCTGTTGTCCTCTCTTGCATATTACTGACCGATACACCTGCACCTAATTCCATACGCATATTGACAATGACTCCACCAGATGTACCAGACCCTGCGACTTCCCATCCTGCCTCGGCTGCAATTTCTGAGTTTACTTCCATTTTAAATTCGAAGGAGCTGTTTATGGCTGATGAACTGGTTGTGTACATATCTGCATTTGTAGCACCGGACCAAGAGATGTCATCACTTAGTGTATCTATAACAGTGGCTTCCATCTTTAAATCAGCATTTAACTGCAGTGTTTGATTCCAACTTTCAATTTGATTTTGATAATCATCGCGCTCTTCCTGATCATCAGTTTGACTCATCAAAAATTCAAGATCTGGGATTACGGCTGTCCTGATAAAATAGTCAGTGTATCTAAACTGCGTTTCAGGCTTAGCCTCACTTCCAATAATGACATCAACAGATTGTTCAACTGTACAAGTTGAACTGTTGTATTCAACAATATCTGTGAGCGAATAATGTAAGTTAAGTGCTGCTCCAATATAAATATCACCACCTTGTCCCATCACATTTGGGTCATCGTCATCTGAAGTCTCATACCTGATTCCATTGGTAATGCTCATAACAGCTTCTATTTGGCTGGAATTATATGTCCCTACTGTAGTGGATCCTGTCAATTCGCCCCAATTAGCTGCATTAAAGCCAAAGCCTATACCATCAATAGAGATATCGGTGCCAATTTTTGCAGATTTCCACGTATTGACACTGCCCCCTGAAAGTGCTGAGAAGCCGTAGGCAAACTCACTTGTTTGATTTTGATCGAGATAAGCATAGCTGGCATCGCCTGGTGGATCCCTTAAAATCATCATCGGAATTTCCGGAGAAACAGTGACAAAGGGGGCACCGTCTCTTGGATTGTTACCGACAACAATCGCTTCAAAAGACTCAATGGTTTTTAACTCCTCAGCTTCCGCAGCATACACAGTAGCAGTAAAACCAAGTTTGAAGTCACCTGATATTTTAGGCTCACCAGGCATGATCTCATACTGAGCAACGCCATCTTTGAATGGCAACTCTATCAACTCATTTTCTAGTCCGGAAATAGCGTCTACTATTTTGATCAACCCAGTATCAACGACACAATCAAATGTGTTGGGTTCGGTGATTAAAAAGCTCAGTGTGATTGGTTGTCCTTGTTCGATGACATATTCTCCACAAGCATTTTGATCTATCCCTGTGATACTGACCTCTGGTGTTTGTCTGTATTGCAATTGAATGTCTACATCGGAAGTGTCAAGGTCAACATAAATAATATCTTCTGCAAAGTAATTAGCGATGTCATTGTGATCATAATTTTCTAATAATTCAGATTCATCTAAATCAGTATTTGTCACTTGCATGGTGTATTTTCTTGCAGGAAGATCTAGACTAAAATCACCAATATTATCGGTCGTGTCTCTAAACACAAAACAACCGTCTTCATCTTGGAATAAAATTTCTACTTGTCCAAATGCAAACCCACCACATGCTCTAACAGAACCAGATACTGTGTTGACAGTTGTGTCATCAAAATCAACATCTTCTAAATCGTTGAATATCTGGAAAGTTTCAGAAACAGCCGGTTCAAAAACATGGTTTTCGTATTCAACCCCGACATAATTAGGTCCAAATGAAATAACAGGTAAATCATACTCTCCAAATTCATTACTAAACTGGGATTGAAGCAGATCATTCAAATAAAAGCGGGCATCTGATACTCCACAGGTAGTTTCCAACTCGCTTCTAGCATCAGTCTGCGTCACACGACCACCGATAAATACTGCTTCTTCATCTACAAAATCGTAACCAGTTTTTATTGGGACACTTGTGTTCAAAGTGACATCATGTGTGCCGGGATTAAAGTTATGAGTAAAAAATATAGGCCACACCTTGAAATTAACATCAGGCACCGTATCACTTGCAGTATTAAGTCCATAATATAAATCTGTCAGGAAATACTGCCCTGAACCATCCGTTGTTGTTTCGTACAGCTGACCTGGACATTGTCCTTGGTTTGGTGGATCTATTTCTGCATATATGGTGACACCTGACATAGGTGTGCCACCAGGGCCAGTAACTTTTCCTCTAATTTCACCATTCGTTTTGGAACTTGCCACAGCGAAAGAAATAATGTCAGAATATCCAGTTTTGCCCACTGCCTGCACCTTCCTTCGAATGTCAGTGTCTAGAAATAGACTGCCTAATTCTTCAGCGGTTAAACTTGGGTTAGTTGCAAAAGGAATGGTACTCCAACTATTCGCACCAGCATCACTACTTTCCCAACTGTAGGCTATTGTTCCAAAATTCACAGATGCGTCTTCAGTACTTGAGATTGGCATAGTCAAGGTACATGAAGGTTCTATCCAAGGTCGACTGTGTTCAATGTTACCTGCAATTAAATTAACGGCATGTGTTCTGACCATAAGATGAAAACGGCCTGACGCTGCTCCCTTGCCTTCGACGATAACATTATATACACCAGGTTGGAGAATGACTTCTTTAATTTCTGATTTTGTATTTCCTCCACCTATATCGTCATTCGAGTAAAGTACATCCCAAGTGTTGTTTTGATTATCGCGGACAATATGAATTTTAGAATCATAATCTGTTGAAGTAAAATTGGTAGAAACGGTAACGACTCTTGGTTCATTTAATACAAAAGAATAGGTGACATCTCTGGAATCTGAAAAGGCTGAGTTATAAGATGTGCTCCAATCATTTAAATAACCATAATAGCTTGCAACATCAACGCCACTTGGAGCTGCATTAGTGTAGTTCGTATGAAACAGTGTAACCCCTTCTCCCAATGTGCCAAATGCCAAAGGTCGATCCCATTCACCATTATAATATCTCCAAGCTGTGCGGTAGTAAACTCTATAACTACTATCGCCCAAAGATGAATTGAACCACGAGCCGGGTGTAGCACTTCTTAGATGTCTTCTTGACCAGAAGACCCTAGAAGTTTCATAGTCGTTTTTACCTAGACATGCAAAGCCACAACAGCTGTTGACTACTGTCCGATCACCGCAAAAGTTATCAAATGCATAGAATGTAAAATCCATGTAACTAGAGGACTGATTCAAGTGGCCAAGAATTTTTTTGTTGAATGACCAATCTTCGGGAGTATCTGCATTCTTGATAACTGAATGTTCGAAAGGTGTACCATCATTGTTAATTAGTCTAGTATTGTTTCCATCAGTATCCATATCAGCATGAAGAAGAAACGTAGGATAATTCGTTCCGTCTTGTGCATCAGGACCAAAATAATATCTGGTGGTCTGTGCAAAAACATTGTAACGATTATCATTTGAAACTTGAGAATAGAGAGGATATGAGAGGCTAAAAGTTAACAGAGTTAAAAGGAGATTTTGAATTGTAATTGTTTTCATTGGAAGTTGATTTTAATGTTGAAGTAATTGATGTTCGAATGCTTTACGTATCATTTGCGCGGCATTCCTAGCGTTAAGTTTAATGAGTAATGATTTTCGATGGTCCTTGATCGTATAGGGACTTAGGTACAATTGATGTGCTATGTCCTGCGAAGAGAACCCTTTGGATAAGAGGTCTAAAATTTCATACTCGCGTTTCGAGATTGAAAAAATGGAAGTTGTGTGTGTCATGATTTTGGTTTTTTGATTACGAAAGCAAGTATGCGATCAAATGCAGGATATGACCAAAAATCATGGGTGGACAAAAGGGGGACAATTTTGTAAAGTATTGATAATCAAGACAATATATTTACAATTAGGGTTTGTTCCACTTTTATTTATGATGTATGATTGAATGGAAATAGATGACATACATGCAAATTAACATGTGTAAAACAATGCCTGTTACTGCAAACACATTGACCTATAGTTAGTATATTTCAGCTATATAAAAATCATATGGAAGCATTTCTAGAATTCTTTGAAACCATGCCTAGCTGGCAAAAATTATTGTGGATTGTTGTTTGTCTGTCATTCAACTGGATATTTGAGGCGGCAATACCTCTCATGAAATTTCAATACAAAAAGCTGAAACATATCGGTGTCAATCTGGTATTCCTTGCGATGGATTTGACAATCAATGTTCTTTTTGGATTAGCAACTGTAGGTATTTTTATTTGGATCGGTGCGAATAATTTTGGTTTGCTTAATCTGGTTGAATTGCCAATTATTGTGGAAATGATCATTGCCATTTTGATGTTGGATCTGTTTGCACAATACTTGATTCATTACTTGCTGCATCGCGTACCATGGATGTGGCGATTTCATATGATTCATCACAGTGATACACATGTCGATGCTACGACAGCTACGAGACATCACCCTGGGGATTACATCACAAGGGAAATATTTGCCTTAGTCGCGATTTTCTTATTTGGCATTCCATTTGCGTTTTATGCCGTGTATAGAATCATGACTGTGTTCTTTGCATATTTCACACATGCCAATTGGAGTTTGCCTACAAGTGTTGATAAAGCATTAAGTTATATTATCGTTACTCCGAATATGCACAAATTTCATCATCATTTTGAGCGTCCATGGACGGATACAAACTTTGGAAATATATTTTCTTTCTGGGATCGGATGTTTGGTACGATGGTGTATGATGATCCGAAGCAGGTAGTGTATGGATTGGACATTCTACCATCAGAAAAAGATGAGAATATATTGTATCAATTGTCAGTGCC
>CALLFA010000125.1 GCA_937997635.1 uncultured Saprospiraceae bacterium
GCTGGTGCGTAGTGTGAAAACTCCATCGTACTACTTGCACGACCTGAAGTAATCGTTCTGAGGTCTGTTACGTAACCGAACATTTCTGACAATGGAACGTCAGCTGAGATTGATACAGCTCCACCCGTTCTTTGCTCCTGCCCTTTAGGCAAACCTCTTCTTCTGTTCAAATCACCAATGACTGATCCAGTAAATTCTTCTGGTGTCACAACCTCTAACTTCATAATTGGCTCAAGAAGTACAGGTTTGCAACCTTTAGCTGCAGCTCTAAATCCTTCTTTTGCACAAAGCTCAAATGCAATAGGTTTACTATCCACTGCGTGAGTAGCACCATCATACAATTTCACTTTCATACTGTCGATATTGTATCCTGCAAGAATACCATTGTCCATCATCTGCTTGAAACCTTTCACAATTGATGGGAAATATTCTTTAGGTACAGATCCACCATGAATCTTATTTTCAAATTGTAGTTTGACTTTACCTGCTTTGAATTCGTCAGAGTCCAAGAACTCTTGATCTGCTGGCCCTAACTCAAACTGCATCTGAGCAAATAATCCAGAACCACCTGACTGCTTTTTCAATCTTTCTGTGTGATCAACTGTTGCTGTCAATGCCTCTTTATAACTTACTTGAGGAGCACCTTGGTTACATTCAACCTTGAACTCTCTTCTTAATCTGTCTACAATAATTTCTAAGTGAAGCTCTCCCATACCAGAAATGATCGTCTGGTTAGTGTCTTCATCGTATCTTACTTTGAATGTCGGATCTTCCTCAGAAAGTTTAGCTAAGCCCATGCCCAACTTATCCATATCCTTTTGAGACTTTGGCTCAACAGCTACACCAATCACAGGATCAGGGAATACCATTGATTCAAACTCGATTGGTGAACCTTCAGCTGAAAGCGTATCACCGGTACGGATATCTTTAAATCCGACACCTGCAGCAATATCACCAGCTTCTACAACATCAATTGGATTCTGTTTGTTAGAGTGCATTTGGTATAGACGAGAAATTCTCTCTTTCTTACCAGTTCTGTTATTCAAGATATAAGAACCCGCATCTAACTTACCAGAGTAAACTCTGAAGAATGCCAAACGTCCAACGTATGGATCAGTAGCTATCTTAAATGCTAAAGCAGAGAATGGTTCATCTACAGATGGTTGTCTCACTACTTCTGTTTCTGTGTCTGGAATTGTACCTGATACTGACCCCTTATCTATTGGAGAAGGACAGTAAGCGCATACTGCATCTAATACTGCTTGTACTCCTTTATTTTTAAAGGCAGAACCACACATCATTGGAACGAATTTCAAATCAAGTACAGCATCTCTAACTGCAGCTCTCATTTCGTCCTCTGTGATAGAATCGGGATCATCAAAAAACTTCTCCATTAACGAGTCATCGTATTCAGCTACAGCTTCCAACAATTTTTCTCTCCACTCTGCTACGATGTCAGTCAGGTCATCTGGAATTGGAATTTCTTCATAGGTCATACCCATGTCGTTATCGTTCCAAACGATTGCTTTACCTGTGATCAAGTCAACAACTCCTTTAAACGTTTCTTCGGCTCCAATCGGTATTTGTAATGGAATGGCCTCACTACCTAGTTTTTCTTTAACGTCTTTGACTACGTTTAAAAAGTCTGCACCTGATCTGTCCATTTTATTGACAAATCCAATACGAGGTACATTATAATTATCGGCAAGTCTCCAGTTTGTCTCAGATTGTGGTTCAACACCACTAACTGCACAAAACAGGAATACAAGTCCGTCTAATACACGTAATGATCGATTCACTTCAACGGTGAAATCAACGTGACCCGGGGTATCAATGATGTTCATTGCGTACTCCTGATCTTTCCACTTCCATGAAGTCTTCGTAGCAGCAGAGGTAATGGTGATACCTCTTTCTTGCTCTTGCTCCATCCAGTCCATCGTAGCTGCACCGTCATGCACCTCTCCAATTTTGTGAGAAAGGCCAGTATAGTAGAGTACTCTTTCTGTTGTGGTTGTTTTACCGGCATCAATGTGCGCAGCAATACCAATATTTCTGGTAAACTTAAGATCCTTTGCCATTTGTTTTAAATCTAATTCTAAGTGATATGATTATGCTCTAAAGTGTGCAAACGCTCTGTTTGATTCCGCCATTCTGTGCGTATCTTCTTTCTTCTTAACAGCAGCACCTTCGCCTTTACTCGCTGCGATTATCTCTGCTGATAATTTGTCTGCCATACCTTTACCGCTTCTAAGTCGCGCGTATTTGATCAGCCATTTCATGGCAACAGACATCTTTCTTTCTCCTCTCAGTTCTACAGGTATTTGGAATGTAGCCCCACCAACACGCTTACTTCTTACTTCTACCTGTGGCATAACAGCGTCGATCGCTGCCTTCCAAATTTCATGAGGGTTTTCTCCAGTTTTCTCTTTTACGATATCCATCGCTGCGTAGAAAATTTTGTAGGAAACGTTTTTCTTTCCTGCAAACATCATGTTATTAACGAATTGGCTTACGAGTGTATCACCAAATCTTGGGTCTGGTTGGATTATCCTCTTTTTAGGCTTTCTTTTCCTCATACTATATTATTTAGGCCGCTTCGTGCCGTATTTTGATCTTGATTGTAATCTATCATTCACACCGGCAGTATCCAGTGCTCCTCTAACGATTGTATAACGTACACCAGGTAAATCTTTTACTCTACCTCCTCTTATCAACACTATAGAGTGTTCTTGAAGATTGTGACCTTCACCAGGAATGTAGGCAATCACCTCAACACCATTGGTTAGACGCACTTTGGCAACTTTACGCAATGCTGAATTTGGTTTTTTTGGTGTTGTCGTATAGACACGAGTGCAAACGCCACGTTTTTGCGGGCATGAATCCAAAGCTCTAGATTTGCTCTTTTGGATGATCTGCTTTCTGCCTTTACGTACCAGCTGATTTATCGTTGGCATATGGTTATAAATTTTTAATAATTCTACTCTAAAAAAGAGGTGCAAAGGTACTAACTGTTTTTCGATTGTCCAATAGCAGATTTGAAATAGTTTGGTGTTCTATTGACAAATAGCAAAATACTTATTTTCCTATCGTGTAATGGCCCAAAAGCAGTCATTTCCATAGAAAAAAGGCCTTTTTACCTAATTTTAGAGGGCTACCCAATTGAATTTTTCTTTAAATTTTAACTTAAGTCCATAGTAAATTGCTGTTAATATGTACACCTTCATCATTTCTCTGAATAAATCACAGTCTGGGCTTCTGTTAAATTCCCTAACTTAGAATCATGAGAGTTGTCATCATATTAGTCATTTTCATAATAGCTCAGCCACTGTTTGGTCAGAAATCTCAAAAGCGAATTCTGTTTGTAGGAAACAGTTATACTTATTTCTGGAATTTGCCAAAACAGGTGGAGTTGATGGCAAAATCAAAAGAGCTAAACTTGGAAGTCAGGCAAAGTACAGCGGGAGGAGTCAACTGGGGTCAACACTGGAGGGGCGAAAAAGGGCTCAAAACGAAGGAGTTAATTGCGACTGGAGATTTTGATTATGTTGTTTTACAAAATCATAGCCTAAGTACCATCAATCGTCTTGATAGTATGATGATTTTTGGAGCGAAACTGGCAGTACTCATCAAGGATTCTGGTGCTAAACCAATATTATATCAAACTTGGGCGCGACAATGGAATCCGTTGATGCTAGATCAAATAATTGATGGCTATCAAAAAGTTGGCGAATCAATCGGAGCTCAAGTTGTCCCCATAGGCGAGCTTTGGCAAAAGGTCAATATGTACAGACCTGATATAAACTTATACGATGATGACGGCAGCCATCCCAATGCCTTAGGAACCTATTTGACCGCATGTGCATTTTTGAGAGCATTGACAAATCAAAAAAGCAAAGCTGTACCAAGACGTCTGTCAGAAAAAAATAGCCATGATGAAACGATATATTATAATTTTGTCCCTGAACAAACTGCAGCCTTTTTACAAGAATTAGTCGATCAGTTTATTAACACATCGGAAATTATCAAAAAATAAACGCAAACAACATCCAGATTCATATAACCTACACATGGAGATAACGATTAGAAAAGCCCAGTCAGAAGATATACCAGCAGTCAGAGATTTAGTTTACGAACTTGCTGTCTATGAAAATGAACCAGATGCCCTAAAGGCAGATGTTGGCCATTATATCCAACAGTATCAAGAAGGATTATACTTCTGCAATGTTGCCGAACTAGAAGGTAAAATAGTAGGCATGACGATTTACTATTTACGCTTTTCTACGTGGAGAGGTAAAATGATGCACCTAGAAGATTTTTATATTCAAGAAAAACACAGGCGCAAAGGTATAGGCGAACAATTATTCGAAGCATTTATTGAAGACTCCAAAGCACAGAAATGCAACATGGTTATTTGGCAGGTGTTGGATTGGAATGAATTGGCAATTGGATTTTATGATAAGTACAATGCTATTTATGATAAAAATTGGTGGAATTGTAAACTCTATTTTGACTAATTGTTGAAAATAGTTCAGACAGTAAAATTGGATTTTGCAATTATTTTTAATCCGTCAATATTCCCTTTTAATAAACTGCTCTAAATATTCCTTCAATTTATCTAGTGCGTTTTCGTCTGCATTAATTTGATGCAAATGTCCAAGGGCTAAATCATGATATGCGTCTCGAAGCTGTCGTGCATATTCATCCACACCATTGGATTTAAAAATCGCTTTGACCTTATCCACTTTGTCATCCGCATCAGATTGATACAGATTTTTAAAATCCAATTGGGCTTGCCCGTCTAATAGTTCTAATGCCTTCAAATAGAGATATGTTTTCTTTCCTTGTCGGATATCGCCGCCTATCTCCTTCCCTACTTTTTCTCCATCACCAAATGTGTCTAATAAGTCATCTTGAATTTGGAAAGAGATACCAAAATGCTCACCAAATTGAAATAAGCCTTTGGCCTCATCTGAATCTGCACCAGCAGTTAAAGCTCCAATTTGCAAAGACGCCCCAAGTAACACTGCCGTTTTTTTCCTGATCATTTCTAGATAATCTGAGATTGTCACCTTTTCGGATGTTTCAAAATTCATATCCATTTGCTGCCCTTCACAGATATTGACAGCGGCTTGTGTGAATATTTCTCTGACGAGGAAACTATTGTCAGACTCGTGTACATCTAATAATTGCAAAGCAATAATCATCATTACGTCTCCAGATAGTATAGCCGTATTTTCGTTATACTTTTTATGCACTGTTGGCTGACCTCGCCTTAAGTCAGCTTCATCCATAATATCATCATGCAACAAAGTAAAATTATGAAACATCTCGATCGCCAAGGCTTTAGAGAAAGAAGCGGTCATATCTGAATCAAACAACTGATGTGAAAGCAAGAGTAAATTGGGCCTCGCACGCTTTGCTTTTAAGGACAAAATGTAGTTTATAGGATCATATAAACTTTGAGGAGTACCATTAAATTGATGATTCTTAATATAGTCTTCAAATTCCTTCTTAATTTCAACAGCTGATTTCATCCCGTACTATTTAAAAGCGAATATAATGAAAGGCTCATTCTTCTTCTTACTGTCCTTCTTTTTGTTGACTATCTCATGCCAACCAGAGAAAACTATTTTTGACCTTATCATCTACAATGGGGAGATACATACACTTGATGATAAGAACACTGTAGTCGAAGCAGTGGCTATAAAGGATGGTGAAATAAAAGAATTAGGCTTAACTGCTGATATAAGACAATTGGAGGCAACCAAATCCATTGATGCGGAAAAAGCCTTTGTGATGCCTGGCTTCATAGAGGGGCACGGTCATTTTTCCAGTCTTGGGTACAGCTTAATCAATCTCAATTTCATAAAAACAAAAACTTGGGATGAAATTGTACAAATGGTAGCAGAAAAAGTCAAGGATGCAGAACCTGGAGAATGGATCGAAGGGCGTGGATGGCATCAAGAAAAGTGGATTGAATCTCCAGGAGAAACAACCTATGGCTATCCTTCGCACGATAAACTAAGTGAGATATCTCCTGACAACCCAGTGATTCTAGGTCATGCA
>CALLFA010000126.1 GCA_937997635.1 uncultured Saprospiraceae bacterium
CCAACAAGGCGTCAGCCGACCCAACAAGGCGTCAGCCGACCCAACAAGGCGTCAGCCGACCAATTTCATATATTTGTACTCTATGAAAAGTAAATCCTTGGCAAATGATTTTTGCTACCTTCTTCGAGTCAGATACGGAGAATGTGATTCTCAAGAAATTGTGTTTAATGTGAGGTATGCAGAATACATGGATGTTGCCATTACTGAGTTTATGCGAGTCATGTGGGATGGTGGATTCAAATCCTTAATTGCCGATGGATATGATGCTCATGTTGTAAGCTTACATATTGATTGGAAAGCTTCTGCCAAATTTGATGATGTATTGTGTATTGTTCCAAAAATAAAAGAGATAGGCAATAGCTCATTTACAACCTCAATGGATATCTACAATGAGAAAACATCAGAGTTGTTGGTACAAGGATATTTAGTCAATGTGATGTTTGATATAGAGACGCATCTGCCAGTTCAAATTCCGGACGACTATCGAAAGAAAATGAGTCGGCAAATTACTGGCATTGTCAATCACGCTGGAGAAATCAACTAAATGCCAGATCGGAAAATCATACATGTGGATATGGACGCATTTTATGCTTCTGTAGAGCAACGTGATAATCCAGAGCTGAGAGGCAAACCAGTTGCTGTCGGAGGAGGAGGCAAACGAGGTGTGATCACAACAGCCAGCTATGAGGCGAGACCATTTGGTATTCGTTCAGCAATGCCAGGGTTTAAAGCCAAAGTTAAATGCCCAGATTTGATTTTTGTCAAACCTCGATTTGATGCTTATGTGGAAGTGTCCAAACAAATCAGAGCAGTGTTTAGAGAATACACAGACTTAATAGAGCCCTTGTCTTTGGATGAAGCGTTTCTTGATGTTACGGAATGTAAAAAAGACATCACCTATGCCACGGACATCGCAAAGGCGATCAAGGCAGATATTTTGACAGAGACTCAATTGACGGCATCTGCTGGTGTGAGTTATTGTAAATTCATCGCAAAGATTGCTTCAGATATCAATAAGCCTGATGGATTAACCGTGATCAAACCCACTCAAGCAATTTCTTTTTTAGAATCGTTGCCAGTCGAAAAGTTTTTTGGAGTGGGGAAGGTGACTGCAGAAAAAATGAAAAGTAAAGGCATACACACTGGTAAAGATTTGAAAGCGTGGTCACAATATGATTTGATAAAATCTTTTGGTAAACCGGGTCGGTTTTTCTATGATATCGTCAGAGGGATAGATGATAGGCCAGTAAGGGTAGAGCGTGCACGAAAATCACTTGGTATAGAACGGACATTTGAAGATCCAATTGCTGATCTGACTCAGTTGCAACAAAAGCTTGATGGTATTGTAGAAGGATTTATGAAACGATTAGAAAAATCTAATTCTTATGGTCGCACCTTAACGTTAAAATTAAAAACAGCAGAATTTAAAAACGTGACCAGAAGCATTTCAAAGGAATCACCATTAAAAGAGCAAACATTAATTAAACAGCTAGCCTTAGAATTGTTGAATCAACATCATGAAGAAGGCATGAAGATTCGTTTAATGGGATTAACCGCTTCAAATTTTGTCAATGAAGAAAAAGACAATCAATTACAAATGGAGTTTTAATTGAGGAGCTATGGACATAAAATTCGACACATGCAATTGAGAAAGATTTATTCAAAGTGAAAATGAATTAATATTTATATAAATGAAGGTAGCAGTAATAGGTGGTGGCGCAGCAGGTTTCTTTTCAGCAATTCATGCGAAAGAAAATCACCCTCATGCGACAGTCTATATTTTAGAAAAAACATCCAAAGTACTAGCTAAAGTAAAAATTTCTGGAGGTGGAAGATGCAATGTGACAAATGCGTGTACCTCTATAAAAGAATTAGTTGCAGCGTATCCACGCGGTGGTAAATTTTTAAAACCATTACTTACTCAATTTAGCACTTCAGAAACAAGAGACTGGTTCGAATCAAGAGGTGTGCCATTAATGGTGCAAGAAGACCAATGCATCTTTCCGGTCTCGCAAGATTCACAAAGTATTATTGATTGTTTGTTCTCGGAGGTCAATAGGCTGGGGGTCGAAATAAAGTATAAATGCCCCGTCAAAAAAATAAAAAAACAAGGCGAGGAATTTTATTTATCTATTGCAAAAGAAATAGACCCATTTATTGTGGACAAAGTCATTGTTGCTACTGGTGGCTCACCGAAATTATCAGGTTTGGATTGGTTAAGGGAATTGGGTCATACAATTGAACATCCAGTACCATCTTTATTTACATTTAATATGCCTGAAGAATACATCACCACATTAATGGGCGTGGTTGTCAATCCCGCTAAAGTCAGCATTCAAGGCACAAAGCTTTCTTCAGATGGACCTTTGTTAATTACACATTGGGGTATGAGTGGACCTGCAATACTAAAGATGTCGTCCATTGGAGCACGAATAATGTCAGAGTTGGAATATACATGTATCGCACAAGTGAATTGGGTAAATATTAAAAGCAATGAACAAGTAGCTGACAACATAAAGGGAATTATTAATAAGCATCCCAAAAAACAATTGTCTAATATTCGTCCTTATGAATTGCCAAATAGATTGTGGTCGTATTTAATTGCTCGTACAAAATTAACAGATGAAAAGCCTTGGGGTGAACTGGGAAAGAAAGGGATTAATGCCATCACAAGAGTCTTATGTAATGACGAATATCAAGTGAATGGTAAGACAACATTTAAGGAAGAGTTCGTGACCTGTGGCGGAGTGAGTCTATCAAGCATCAATTCAAAAACAATGGAGAGTACAGTTGTACCTGGTCTTTATTTTACAGGAGAGGTCATGGATATTGATGGGATAACTGGTGGGTATAATTTTCAAGCTGCTTGGACGACGGCCTATTTTGCTGGTAAACTGGGATAGTTTTGAATGTAAGACAATCAAGTTTATTAATGGTTGTTAAGGATTTGATTTCGAAGCAGATTATGTGATGGCTTTGATGGCGGGCAGTTAGTCATTACTTTAGCATTCGGCGGCATGTTGTTTTGAAGCTTAATATTGGTTGTTTTAGGTTGATTGATATGCAATCTTTATATTATCGAATTTGTGTTTTCTTAAGTCCTCTCTTTTTATACCAATATAGAAAGTACCACCTCCACCTATTCGCGATAAATCCGTGTGAAGTTCTGAACAGTCTATCTGAAGAAGAATTTCATATGATTTTGACAGCTCAAGAATTTCAGGCCATTTTTTTCTATGTTCTTCAGCGTTTAAATACTCTAAGCCTAGATCCTCTTTAGCTAAATCATAAACTACACTATACTGAATGGGTCTATGATGTCCAATAAGTTGATGATTATTGTAAGAAAATTCATCAATATAATTAGTTGCTGCCCATGAGCAATTAATTATATCGTCATAGTCATAATTTTGTTCTTCAAAAAGTTCAGTAATCCTATAATTTTCATAATCAGGAATTGTATAGGATTCAAAAAAATCGATTTTAGCTGATTTAAATTGTTTGTTTTTGTTTAAATGTGCTGTATAATTATTTCTTGTTAATTTTTTAGACTCAGTGTAGATGAATCTAAAACTCCAACCTCCACTTTTGATATCTGGATTTATAAATATGTAAAAAAGGCCATTTGAAGGGAGAATGTTTTCCTTATCATAATCACTCAGATCTGCTAAGTTATACTGTGCAATAAAGCCTAAAGGCTTATCCATTTCACTCGGCCAATCTACTCCTTTGGGCAGATCTGGTTGGCCACCTATTTTTGATTTTCCTATTGGGATCAAATCGTCTTGAATGGACTCTGTTTTTACTCCTACTGCTGGTCTAATCATACTAATGATCTTCTTTTTAGTAGTTTCATTCAGTGATATTTTATTGATACAATTAACCAATTTGTCATACCTATCACTATTTGGTTCTTTAATAGTTTTAGGTTTATAGGTACAAGAAAGAATAAATAAAATAGTGATAAATAGTGTAATTAATTCTTTATTCATTTTTAGTGTTGCTTTAGTCCCTTTTATTTGTAAAACAATTGTGTTTACTTGTTCCTCCTTTTCTTACTCCTAGATTTTATAATCTCTCGTTTCTTCGCCTTCTTTTTATCGTGCAATAATTTTTCAATTAAATCTTCACGACCCATGTTGCGGAGTTTGTCTTTTATCTGAGTGTAGTTTTCTCGTTTATGCCAAAAGAAAAACATGTGCTGTTTCTGCTTTTCTTTTTTAGAACGAGCAGTATATATTGGCTTTAAGGTATATGGATGTAAACCTGTGTAATAAATGATAGTCGCCACCGTCATTGGTGTTGGCGTAAAGTCTTGTACTTGTTCGAGACGGAAACCCATCTCTTTGGTTTCAGCAGCTAGATTCGCCATTTCTTCATCTGTTGATCCAGGATGACTGGAGATGAAGTAGGGGATAAGCGGCTGGTTTAATCCATGCTTTTTATTTAATTGTTCAAACTTTTTCTTGAATGTATGAAAATGTTTGAATGATGGTTTTCGCATTGTTTTCAATGTCTCATCAGAGGTGTGTTCTGGAGCAACTTTTAATCTTCCGCACACATGCCTATTGACCAATTGGTCCATATATTCATCAAGACTGCCATCATTTTTCTTGTTGTAGTCAGCGACTAATAAATCGTATCGGATTCCACTGCTGACAAATGCTTTTTTTACTTTGGGATTAGCATCTACTTTTCGATAAAGGTCGGTCATTGGTTTGTGACTGGTGTCAAGGTTGTGGCAAACAACCGGATGTATACAAGAAGGAGCTACACAACGATCACATATCTCTTGCACCTTGCCTTTCATTTTATACATATTGGCAGAGGGTCCGCCAAGGTCGCTGATGTAACCTTTGAAGTCTGGCATCTGAGTGACCTTGTCTACTTCTTTTAGAATCGACTCTTCAGATCTACTGGCTACAAATTTACCTTGGTGCGCCGAGATGGTACAAAAACTGCAACCACCAAAACATCCACGATGCATGTTTATCGAAAACTTGATCATCTCATATGCTGGGATTGCGCCGCGCTTGTCATATTTCGGATGTGGTAATCTCGTATAGGGCAAATCAAAAGACGTGTCTATCTCAGTTTCCGTCATGGGTGGAAACGGCGGATTGATTACCAGATTATGATCGGCGACACCTTGGATGAGTCTTCTGGCTTGTACCTTATTTGATTCTTGTTCTATGTGTTTGAAGTTGGCTGCGAAGGCTTTTTTATTACGCAGGCAACGCTCATGTGAACTGAGTACCAAATCTTCCCACTGCTCTTGCATTGGCAATTCCGCTTTGCGTGGATGTAAATAGGCAGTTTGAGGAATATGGGTTAAGTCTTTTAATTGATAGCCTTCTTTTACGGCTGCCATTATTTGCCGTAAAGGCATCTCGCCCATACCATAGACAAGTAAATCTGCCCCACATAAGGTCAAGATATTAGGGAATAATTCATTCTTCCAGTAATCATAATGCGTGACTCGTCGCAATGATGCTTCAATCCCACCAATCAAAACAGGCACATCAGGATACAATTCTTTTAATATTTTGGTATAAGCTGTTACTGCATAGTCTGGCCGGAAATTGGCTTCTCCTTTAGGAGTATATGCATCAGTCGAACGTCTACGTTTACTGGCAGTATAGTGATTGACCATCGTATCCATACATCCAGATGTGACACCAAAGAAGTACTTAGGTCTCCCAAATTTTTTGAAATCACGTAAGTCATCACGCCAATTAGGTTGAGGTATAATACCCACTTTCATCCCTTCACTCTCTATGATACGGCCGATAACAGCAGTCCCAAATGCAGGATGATCCACATAGGCATCACCAGATATGATGATGACATCGAGTTGTTCCCAACCCCTAGTCTCTACTTCTTTCTTCGTGATGGGTAACCATGCAGACTGTCTTGCCATTCTACAAAAGTAGTGTATTTAAGGAGAATTGTATGCCTTGAAGTTGAAGTGTGTAGTTGCATTCAACTTGCCTCAGCAATGAGAAGTAATCTTGAGGCGAGACGCCTGCAAGGACAGGCTTGAGGCGAGACGCCTACAAGGACAGGCCGAAGTACATCGCTGAAGGAGTCTGTCTCAGTAATAGCAGGATAACTCAAAATAACACCCTCCTTCGCTAGATAAAGAATATTCAAAACAGTTTAGTTAAATCTTGCTTTCCAACTATTGCCATAATTTCAACAATTGTATCATTCAATCTAAAATAAATTGTAACTGACCCACAAGGGCAGCGTCGATATCCAGATTTAATGTGATCTACGGCTTGAAAGGAAAAAGGATTTTCGACAATAGTTTCGAAATATTCGAAGAGTAAGTCATAGTACTTATCCGCTTGCCTTAGTCCAAATTTTTGAACTCCAAAGTTATATATCCTAATTAAATCTTCTTTTGCTTCATTACTTATTGCGTAATTGTTCATTTAAACGTGACTTAGCTTCTTTACGGATATCTTCTTTAGTTAATTGTGTAAATCCTTCTTGTTCTGCGCGCTTTAGTTTTGTGCGTATCCAATCAACTTCTGCTTGCTGATTCCTTGCTTGTCGTATCAAATCATTCACCAATTCACTTTTGCTAGAATATTCTTCACTTGTGACCATTTCTCGTAGCCATTCGTCATTTGGTTTTGTAAAACTTATGCTTTGTCTATTCATCTGAACGTTTTATTGGTGCTAATATACGTCAAATTAGCACCAGTCACAAGCTTCGTAGGAAACGAATGTTGCAAAAGATTCTAGACAATTGAATGCCGGATTCTAAGTATGTGTTGATACATTATCCCAATCCTCGTCTTCATACCTGGTCAGCCAATTCAATGAATAGTGCCTTTCATAAACCACACTCGGATTGATATCGCCAGTAGGAGACTCGCCTTTTAATCTCGCATTCACGCATGCCCAATGCATTCGATACGTTTTGTCTAGTTCGTCTGCTATTTCAGACTTTGATTTTAGAGTGACTGTATCCTCAAATTCTTCCCTTGATGGATGGAAAATTTTACCAACGATCTCTTGTACGTCACAGATTTCACTTGGATATTTAAGTTCGTCAACGATACCCAATGCCCAAAGAATCGTATAAAGACTTTCATATCTCCAAGTTGCATAGGTTTTTTCTTGGTCATTCAGTGAGTCAGCTTCATAGATGTATTTTTCTTTTGGTGAAAATGATATTATCTGTTTTGCTTCCACTGCTTTAACTAAGTTGGCTTGCTCGATACCTTCACCTTTAACGGCGGTAATTAACAATGCATATGCTCTATCAATAATCTCTGGCTTACTTCTTAAATGAAAATTATTGGTCGATTCTACACAAGGTAAATACTTATTGATGTGTACACCTTTTTCTTCTAAAAATTTCTCTGATTGAGCTTTTCGATTAAGCTGTTCTTCATCCAAAGTTTCGCTTGGTTGGTCAGCGTACTTGGAGTTTACACTAACATCAATATCTTGAATTCCACAATTTCCATTTGTGTCTAAAATCAAATTAAAATTCTTGTCTACAAAGTGTTGGACAGTTGATTTAGTAAAAATGCTATTGGGTGGGGTGAATATAAAGGCATCCAAGCTGTTAATGATGTTTTTCAAAACACCTTCAAATTCTTTGGTGATTTTTGGTTCACCTATAAATGCCATTTCGCAGTTAGCGGACTTTACTTTAAATAAAAATTTGGTTCTGACTTGTTCATTTTTTGCTGGTAGTGATTGAATGAAATTAGTCATACCTGCTAAATTTTGAGTTAAGCCACATTCGATTTTATCTAGCTTATGCGAAGGGTTTTCCCTTTCCCTATAATTGATAGTTAAGGTTTTGGCTTTACCAAAGAAACCACCTTTAATAGTAGCAACCAACGATTTTTGAATGCCGTTATCATTGACTTCTATGTTTGCTTTTTGCAACCCATTTTTAGTAATCTCAACGATCTTGTTCCAGTCTAATTGATGACTGTAAATTGTACTGTTTTCCATAAATAAAAATTTGTTCTAGTCATTATAAGCGAAAACTATTAAACTAATAGTCAGCTTCATATCCATGCCCATTCTTTCCATAGAAGATAAGCCACTTTGATAAGGAGAAAAGTATGTGTAATTGACTTTCTATACTTCCTTCTTTAGCACTTTCTGGAGGATTTCTGAGATCTTTAATGTGTTCCAAGTTATGCTCTTTGGCTTTTTCTGTTGCTTTGGACATTAAAAGATTTCCGAATTCTAAAGTCTCTTTTGCTAATTTGGTTTCCCAGGCATTTCCCAGAATATGGCTTCCGATTAAACCTTTGCATTCGGCCAAAAATTGCCCTCTAAATACATTTTCATCTTGACCAAATGATTTGTAAATTGGAACACCGTCTTGTTCTTTAGCTAAATGAATTACATAATATCCCTGATAATCACTCTGGAATTGTTCAAGGGTTTTTTCTTTATTGGAATTTTCATATTGTGAAATTAACCAATCATCTGCTTCTTTATCTCTACCAACTTTAGGTGCTTGAATTGTTTCGTATGATTGAATTTGGATGTCATTCCATTCTTTAAACAATTCATCTTTTGTTTTCAACTTTTTTTCCTCTGAGCTTATCAATTATGTTCAATGGTTTTTGTTCTCTCTTTCCAGATAAAATTTGAAATACCTCTTTAAACCTTTCTTCTTTACCTTTTTGAGGTTTGCCTAAAGGTCTCATGTCTAGTCCCATAAATTAGATATTATTAGTTGTTTTTTATTTCGCTTATTTGTAATCTATATTAAGTTCTAATTCACACATCCCGGATATTGATCCAAAATATCCTGATGAATTGGCTGATAATTAAACCATCCTGCAATCGGAAAACCAACCTCCTCATTCCGTGTACGAAGGGCAACGTCATGTGGTATGGGCTGTGGCTTAATGCCAGTCTGCTCAGCCATGATTTGTGATTGGCAGCATCGCTCCATACAGATGAACCACCATGCTGCTTCTTCTACAGTCCCACCTACTGTTAGATTGCCATGGTTCTTAAGGATTGCAGCTTTCTTGTCGCCAAGTGCCTCCGCAATTCTGTCACCTTCTGCAGTATCAAGGACCACACCAGTGTAATCATCAAATAAACCATGGTCATCGTAGAAGGCACAAGCATCCTGAGTAAGGGGATCGAGTAGTCTACCAAGTGTTGACCATGTCTTTCCATACAGTGAATGCGCATGCGCTGCAGCTATCACGTCAGGTCTTGCAGCGTGTACCCTAGAATGAATGGCAAAGGCTGCCTGATTTAGCATCGTATGTTTGCCTTCCACAATCTTACCGTTTTCATCTACAAGAATGAGGTCTGAAACACAAATTCTATTAAAAGACAAACCAAAAGGATTTACCCAAAATTGATGTTCGTGTTCTGGATCTCTCACAGTGATATGTCCAGCTACTCCTTCGGAAAAACCAAATTTTCCAAATATTCGAAATGCAGCGGCTAACTGTTCTTTTCTGTATTTTCTTTCTTCCTCGATGCTTTCTCGTTTGGGCATCATGTTTGCTAAATGGGCTGGATTTGCTACTGGCATTTTTTTATGATTTTATTCTGTAAAATACAAATTTTTAGAATTGAGAAAAGTCTTTCATTATTTAAATGATAGATATGGAAGATAAGATATTCATCCTAATGAATTGTTTATAAATGACCATTTAGTTTACAATCGTCTTCCATACATCTCCATTAATTTTTACTTTAACATAATGAAACCAAAAATTCTGGTAAGCTGGCCATTGAAGGAATCCACACTGAAACACTTCGATCCTTCTTTAGATTATATTTGTATCAAGGATGCTGCAAGGCAGTACGAGGAGTGCCTGGAGCTTATCAACGATGTCGATGGCCTAATGTCGTTTAATTTAAACGTCGATCAACAATTACTCGCTAAAGGAGAGAAGCTTAAAGTCGTTGGGAATTACGCGGTTGGCTTTGATAATATAGATGTTGCTTATGCAAAACAACACAACATCACTGTTTCGAATACACCGTTTGCCGTCACAATGCCAACAGTAGAATTAACTTTTGCCTTATTGCTCCATTTAACACGCAAAATCGGTTTTTTAGACCAAGGCTTACGACAACATTCATTTACATCTTGGAATGAACCATCCACTATTGCTTACTCTTTGCAAGGCAAAACAATGGGTATCGTTGGCTTTGGTAGAATAGGGAAAGCTACTGCTAAAATTGCTCAAGCACTAGGCATGAAAGTGGTCTATTATAAACGCCATCAATTGACTGAAACAGAAGAGCATGATTTAGCTGTTTCCTACATGGACATTGATGTTTTATTTAGTCAATCTGATGTGGTATCTCTTCACCTACCACTTAATCAAGATACGCATCACTTTATAGGAGATCAACTGTTGTCAAGAATGCAAGCTCATAGCTATTTGATCAATACTGCTCGTGG